>JAEWQS010000129.1 GCA_023399095.1 Bacillota bacterium | reverse complement strand
TGACATGGAAGCTGCCAAAAAGAGATATGTGTATATGCTCAAGAAAGCCAGAGAGCTGCACAAAGAAGCACTGTAAAAACGCAATACAAAAATCTTTGTAAGCGGAGGACAAATGACCTTCGCTTTTTTTATTGATAGCTTCAAGACTGCTCATTCAGATTCTTCAGCATTATTTGAACATTCCATTATCAATACTTCATCGACTACATTTGACCAATTATTTTTTTCAGCGCCCCATAACAGGCTGTTTTTCGCCAGCTAATGTGTATTCTCTGTTCACAGTCCTATTCAAAACTCAGCGGCCTGAGTCTTTACATAGCCGCTTATATCGAGCTAATCCAAACTAAATTATGTCATTATATATGTTATACTTGTGTTTGCTGTCATATTGGGCTATAATTTGATAGATATACTTGTAATTTAAATCTATATATTTACAATACTTATTCGCAATAAAAGTGAGACTAAAAAAGTGTACAAGAAATTAAACAGCAATAACCGGCATAAAGGGAACTCTGTATTAAACATTAAAACATATGGAAAGGCCGCAGAAGACCCGGTTCCCATAAACCTACAGAACCATTTAGCGAACCAGCACATCATTGACACGAGTCAAATCATAAAAAATCTTCACTATGTCGAAATGAATATTTACCGATATTCCAGCGATATCGTCAAACGCGTCGTTGCCGATGCAACAGGAAAGGCGTGGCTTGATTATTTTGATTTGCTTAAATCGCGTTTTAATTGGGTTCACACGCATTCAATCAATGTGGCCGTTATATCAGTCATGATAGCTGTCGAATTGGGTTTAGGCAAAAAGGAGCTCGACTGTATCGCGCTCGGCGGCCTTCTGCACGATGTGGGTAAGCTTTTGATTCCAACATCTATCATACAAAAAGAATCCTCACTTGATGATGCGCAGATGGCGCTTATGCGAAAACATAGCGAGCTTGGCATGAGCCTCGTGGCAGATTGCGGCCTGAGCGATGATTGCATCGCCATGATTTTGCAGCACCACGAGCGTTTAGACGGCAGCGGCTATCCCTGCGGCCTTAAATCAGACAGCATTCATCCATACGCCAAAATCGCCATGCTCGCAGACGTGCTGGATGCCATCACCTCACACCGGCCCTACCGCCCCGGCAAAAGCGTTTCTGAGGCCATTCTCATCATTAAAGACGAAGGGCCCAAATTCGCCGCCGAATGCGCCTCTGTGATAGACACGCTTCTTTGTGAAGGCCCATAAAACGCATTTGAAAAGTTGCCTGCACTCACAACAACTGATATAATTGCATATATTTATATCGCTTTCATCGATAGGAGACGTATATGGTTTGTACCCGTTGCGGCAGCCCCAATGTGTTTGTGACCCCGGTATCGGAACAGCGCTCTCGCGGCTGTCTGCTCACGCTTTTTTACATTTTCCTGCTTTTGATACCCATAATCGGCTGGATCGCGCTTTTTATGCTGATTCGCGGCAGACGCTCTCGCACCGTCACATACGCGGTATGCCAAAGCTGCGGCAAACGGCGCAGGGTGTAAGCGGTATCAATCCTTATAATCAAGATGCAATGCAAAAGGCGGCAACGCCGCCTTCATGTCTTTTCCTGATATCTATATCTCTTTCTCACTCTTCCGATTCACAAAAATCCATACACAGTATATACTTTCTGTTGTCGCCGCTCTTGAAGGTTTCAGCGAACGTGACGCATAGGTTGCCCGTCGCGAGAGACACATATGGCTCCGTCATATATTTGTCGCGCTTGCCGTTGGCAATCTGAAAATAATACCGCTTCATAGAATGATCCGTGCCGCTGCTTGCCGAATAAAAAATCAAGTTCTCGCGGGAGCCGCATTTACCGTTGCCAAAAACGGTATCGCTGCATTGCAGGCCGCTTCCATCCAGCACATAAGCGCATTCCACCACATCATGGTGGCCCACAATGCGATGCAGCCGTTCGTTGAACGCATCGCAACCGTTAAGCTCCGTCAGCGCTGTTTTGGCGATGGACGCGATTTGCTTATATGTGCGCCTTTCATGCCGAAACGCATCCGTCATATAGTTTTTGAAGTTGGCCGCAAGCGTATCGATACGCTCATTGGCGAATGGTTTTTCTGAAAGCACGGCCGGTCTGGAAAAATAAAAGCCCTGAATCATGTTCACGCCAAGGCGCAGCGTTTCAATCGCCTCTTCCTCCGTTTCCACGCCTTCGGCCACCACCATCGCACCGATTTGCGTCGCGAGGCGAATCAGCGATTTGACGACCTCCTGTTTGTGAAAGTCGTTTTGTATATTGCGAACCAACCCGATGTCCACCTTGATGATGTCCGGCTTGACGATCGGAATACGGTCCAGGTTGGAAAAGCCCGCCCCCACATCGTCGAGCGCGATCAAAAAGCCCGCTTTTCGGTAAAAGGTGATAAACGCCTTTAACTCCTCGTTGTCCTGCACCTTGGTCTCATTGATCTCCACCACGATGTTCTGAGGATTGATGCCGTATTTTTGCGCCTGACGCAGCAAGAATTGCGAGCCCGTCACGTTATCGAGAATAGACGCGTCCAAATTCAAAAATAACAGCTTGTCTTTGTTTTGCGGATAAATGCGGCCAAAGGCCTCAAGCACCTTTTCGCGGCATAGTCTGTCAAGCTCAAGCGTGAGCCCCTTTTTATGTGCGGCATCAAACAGCGCTTTGGGAGACACCGTCGCACCGGCCTCCGTACCGCGAATGAGCCCCTCCATTCCGCAGACCACCTTCCTCGTGACATATACTACCTGCTGAAAATGAGCTGTCAGAGCTTTGTTTCGCAGTATTTTTTTGATGTCGGGTTGTTTAATTGCCTGTCCACATGCTGCGCGCCGCATCCACTATATCCACCTTTCAAAAAAAACACCTTTGAATAAAGCCGTCTCGAACCGCGGTTTTATCCAAAGGCGTCATTGCCTTAAGCATCTTTAAAACAGTATTATGCCGCGAGGGCACAACACCAGTTATATATAACCTGTTTTCTTGAAGTGTAACAAGAAAGTAACCTTTTCTTGTTCAGTTAAAAAAGAAACAGCCGATTGGATAACCCAATCGGCTGGAATTATTTAAATCATTGGATTATTAAGCGCCAGCCAGCTTCATTCGCTTGTTTATCACCGGCCTTAAGCTCTCCACCAGTGTCATCAGCAGCCATGCGTAAAGCGGCAGCTCCACTGCGGCACCAATGAGCCTTGGCGGTATCAGCACCGCAATCGGCACCCCATAGAACAGCCACACGAACAGCGTGTTCAGCACCACGGAACAGACAAGCTGCGCCGTAATGGCCGCCCCCGTCACCTTCCAGATGGTGTTCTTTTTGCTGCGAAGGTAGAAAAGCCCCGCAATAACGCCGAAAAGCGCCATGGATATGGAAAACGCCGGATTGTAAGCGCCCATTTGCAAGCCCATAAAGTAGCCTGCCGTGTCGGCCACGAAGCCCACGATGCCGCCCGCGAGCGGCCCGAAGAATATGCCCGCAAGCATCACGGGCAGTGGTGCCAACGATAGGTCGACTGTTTTGATGCCGGTGAAGTTAAGATCCACCGAGAGAAACGCGCCGAAAACACCGCCCAGCGCCGCAAGCAGCGCCATGATGATCAGAGTATGAATGTTCAAATTTTTCATACAAAAAAACCTCCTTCCCTTGAATATACGCAAAGACACGCTATTAAGAGAAAAAAGGTTCTCCATAGCAGCGGACGCGACCTTGTACCGCAGGCTTTTTAAGCCTTTCGTCCCCGGGCGACATCCCATCCCAGGGCACTTTACGCACAAAATCTACTCTGCACTTATATCAAGACACCTCATTATATCAATGCGGTTTAATGAAAGCAACTCAATTTATTAAGGAAGTACTAATTAGTTCGGTATGCCGCCATTGTCATAAAAACTCATCTCCTCTTTCCTCATCTTAGTCGTTCGTTTGCATAGCGCTGCAATATCAGCGCTTATCTTGTGTCAAATATGACAAAAACGTCATGGAAAGCTGGTGAATTATAGCTATAATATAGTGGGTGATAATAATGAAAACAGTATTGCTCGTCGAAGACGATAAAACAATTGTGATGGGTCTTGAATACACGCTGCGGCAGGAAGGCTACGACGTGATTGTTTGCTGCAATGCGGCGCAGGCTGAAAAGGCGGTGGACGCCTCGCGTTTTGATATCGCGATACTCGATCTTTCGCTGCCAGACGGCAGCGGCTATGACATCTGCCGCCGAATCAAGGCACGCGGTGACACGCCCGTCGTGTTTCTTACCGCGTGCGACGACGAAGTGAACGTGGTGATGGGGCTCGATATGGGCGCCGACGATTATATCACAAAGCCTTTCCGTATACGCGAGCTGCTCTCTCGCTTGCGTACGGTGTTGCGCCGCGCCGAGAAGACGGAAGATACCAAAGATGAATTACATCTTGGCGATATCGTCATCAATACGCGTCAGGCACGCGTATTGAAAAACAACACCGAGGTGCTGCTGACCGCGCTCGAATACCGACTGCTGCTCACACTCGCCGCGCATCCGGGGCAGGTGCTCTCGCGCACGCAGTTGCTGGAAGGCATATGGGATATCGCGGGGGACTTCGTGAACGACAACACCTTGACCGTTTATGTCAAGCGTCTGCGGGAAAAGATCGAGAACGACCCGCAAAACCCCAAGCTGATACAGACGATCCGCGGCCTTGGCTATAAGGCGGGTGAATAGCATGCTGCGCAATCCAGAAATTAAACGGTTCATTTTCTTTCTGTTGCTGCTTGCGGTGCTTTGCTCCGTTGCCGGGTTTATTATATCTGTCTCGGTAGGTGTCGCGGCGCTGAGCACAAGCTTTCTTTTTATTATGATCTTCCTTATATACACATGGCAGCGGTATACCCAAATCGCGAAGCTCAGCAGTTATTTGAAAAGAATCAACGGCGGTGACTACGCGTTGGACGTAAGAGACAACGTCGAGGGTGAACTCTCCATTCTGAAGAGTGAGCTTTACAAGGTGACCGTGATGCTGCGCGAACAAAACGAGATGCTCGCGCATGATAAAGCTGCGCTGCAAAACGCGCTTTCAGACATCTCTCATCAGCTCAAGACGCCGCTCACATCCATGCTTATGATGACTGATCTGCTTTGCGATGCACAGCTGCCCGAAGAAAAGCGCCGCGAGTTCACAGACCGGCTGCGCGCACAGCTGGAACGCATTCAGTGGCTCGTATCCTCGCTTTTGAAGCTCTCCAAGCTGGATGCCAAAACCGTGGCTTTCAAGCTGGCGTCCGTATCTGCAAAAACGCTTCTGGAAAAAGCATGCGCACCGCTGCTTATCCCTATCGAAATTAAGAACCAGACGCTGACCATTGACGATGGCGGCGTGATGCTGCGCTGTGATGAAAACTGGACGGCGGAGGCGCTTGTCAACATACTCAAAAACTGTGTGGAGCATACGCCCCAAGGCGGACAGCTCAGCATTGTTTGCACATCCAATCCACTTTACACTCAGATTGTTATTCGAGATAATGGGCCGGGTATCGATATAAAGGACCTTCCTCATGTGTTCATGCGCTTCTATCGCGGTAAAAACGCGTCAAATGACAGCGTCGGCATTGGCCTTGCCATGGCAGCCGCGATTGTCACAGAACAAAACGGCACCATCGACGCGGCCAATCACCCGCAGGGCGGCAGTGTATTCTCTGTCCGTTTTCCAAAATGACAAAATAGTCACACAAAGCGTCACCGACATGTCATATTCAATGTTTATCATGGCGGTATGAGGAAGCATTCCTTATTAATCAGTGCTTCCAAAAAGAATGAGGAGAAAACGCCATGGAAATTTTAAAAGTTGAAAACCTAAGCAAAATATATGGCAGTGGCGAAGCCACCGTCCGTGCGCTCGATAATGTATCCTTTTGCGTGCAGAAAGGTGAATTCGTGGCTATTGTCGGCTCGTCCGGCTCTGGCAAAAGCACACTGCTTCACATTTTGGGCGGCGTAGACTGCCCCACCTCTGGCAAGGTATTCGTGGATAATACGGATATCTATGCGCTCAATGAAACGCGCCTCGCGATATTCCGCCGCCGTCAGGTGGGGCTTATTTATCAGTTTTATAATCTGATTCCCGTGCTCGACGTGGAAGAAAACATGACGCTGCCGCTGCTGCTCGACGGACGCAAACCGGACAAAAAGCAGATCGGCGACATATTTTCCATGCTCGGGCTTGAGGATCGGAAAAAGCACCTGCCGAACCAACTTTCGGGCGGCCAGCAGCAGCGCGTCTCCATCGGCAGAGCGTTGATTAACAGCCCCGCGCTTATGCTCGCCGACGAGCCCACGGGCAACCTTGACAGCAAGAACAGCTCGGAAATTATCGCTTTGCTGCGCCTTTCCAACAAGCAGTTTGCGCAAACACTGATACTCATCACGCACGATATGGATATCGCGCTTCAGGCCGACCGCATCATCCACATTGAAGACGGACACATCGTCAAGGATGAGGTGATGCGTAAATGAACGTGATAAGAAGCTTTACGCTAAAAAGCCTCAAGCGCAACAAAAAACGGACGATCGTGACCATCATCGGCGTCATCATATCCGCCGCGATGCTCACCGCCGTGTCGGTATTTTTTTCGTCGTTTGTGAACCTCATCCAGCGCGACACGATCGTTTCTAACGGTAACTGGCATGCCGAGATACAAGACGTGATGATTCAAAACGTTGAAACAATTACAAACAACGAAAAGCTAGACAGCGCAGTGATATCGCATGACCTTGGCTATGCGACACTCGAAGGCTCTGTCAATGACACCAAGCCATATCTTTTTGTAAAACAGTACAGCGAAAACGGCTATGGTCAAATGTCTGTCAAGCTTCTGGAGGGTCGCTTGCCCCAAAACAGCAGCGAGGTTGTGATTTCGGAAACAATCAATAACAGCGCAGGCGTTGCTTACAGCATTGGCGATACGCTTGACTTAACGCTTTGTCAGCGAGTTAACTCTGCTGGTGAAGAAATTCCGGACAATTCAAGCCTTAACTATGTCTACAACGAAGATGGCACAGAGGTTACACTTGACGATACGCTGGTACCCGAATCCGAAAGCCAGTTTACCATCGTTGGCATTATGGCACGCCCTACGTTTGAGCAAAGCTGGTCGGCCGGCTGCGGCGTGCTGGGTTTTCTTAATGTATCGGCGCTCTCCCCCGACGACCATGTCGACGTGCTGCTGACAATGAAGACGGTCACCAAGGATATCTACAGTGACGTGCAAAGCATGGCAAATCAGGCCGGGGCAGACGGCAGCAACATAGAATATCATGACGAACTGCTGCGCTATTACGGCGTGGTCAGCTATGATAATGTGCTGACGTTCCTATACGTCTTTGTGGGCATTATCGTCGTTATCATCATGCTCGCCTCTATTTCTCTCATCTATAATTCGTTCGCGATTTCCGTATCCGAGCGTTCACGGCAGCTTGGGCTTCTGTCCAGCGTCGGCGCGACCAAGCGTCAGAAGCGCTATAGCATGTATTATGAAGGCTTCATCATCGGTCTGATCGGTATACCCATAGGCTTGCTGGCGGGCATCGGCGGCATGGCTGTCACATTAAGGGCGATACAACCTCTGCTCGATGGCTTCTTCAACGTGTCCGAAGGCATGACGCTGGATCTCGTGGTGCCGCTGTGGAGCGTTGTCGCGACCATCGTGCTCGCAGTCGTCACCATATTTGTCTCTGTGTATGTTCCGGCAAGACGCGCCTCTAAGATCACCCCTATCGACGCCATCCGCCTTTCGCAGGATTTAAGGCTCACGCGCCGCGCTGTAAGAACGTCGGGGCTCACACGTGCGCTGTTCGGGTTCGAGGCCACAGTGGCATCAAAGAACCTTAAGCGCAGCCGCAAGAAATACCGCGCGACAATTGTGTCACTTGCCATCAGCATCGTGCTTTTTCTGACGGTGTCCATGTATGCCTCCATGACGCAGTCGATATACGGCGTCACGGAAGAAGGCTATAACTTCGACATCGCTGTCTCATATTCCAATGTTCCCGACACTGCGCGGAGCAGCATGAATGAAAGCATTGCTTCACTGGATCTTGTTACGGGTCATACGCAGACAATGAGAAGCGGCGGTAATATCGTCATTAGTGATGCGTTGCTAAGCGATTCTGCAAAAAAGGTATACGGTGAGGTAGATGATTCCAGCCTTTTCGGTGCGGATTTGATCGCTCTTGATGAAAAGAGCTTTGCCGCTTACGCAGATGCGGTGGGTATCTCAGCAGGGGACTTCGCCGATACAGCGTCTCCCAAAGCCATACTCATCAACTACGGACAGTCCTATTATACAGTCAGCGACGAGAAGATGACAAAAATATCGGGTGATATTTTGAATGTGCAAAAGGGCGACACATTATCTTTCTACACCGACTCGGAAAACAAAGATGATGCCGCATCGCTGACCATCGGCGCGGTGACGGATGAACGCCCCATGGGCACGCTGATACAGGGCCTGACCAGCATCACGCTTGTCGTTTCTGAGGATGTATTTAACGTCGTGGTGTCGTCCATTAACAGCCTGACGCCGGAGGGAGTAATTCATACGATGTTCGTCACAACGTCAGACGATCAAAAGCTTGAGAAGCAGCTGAGTCAGGTTCTAAAGGCATTGCCGGACACTAGCTACTACGTTTTTAATATACAAAGCGCAAACCGCTCGCAGCAAAGCGTCCTTACGTTCCTCGGCGTGTTTATCTACGGGTTTATCATACTTATCAGTCTCATATGCATCGCGAACATATTCAACACGGTTTCCACCAACATCGCGCTGAGACGGCGTGAGTTTGCCATGCTGCGCAGCGTGGGTATGACGCCCGGCGGGTTCAACCGTATGGTTCGCTTTGAAAGTATATTCTACGGTTTAAAGGCACTGCTGTTTGGATTGCCCATCAGCGTGGCGATCTCATATCTGCTTTACCAGACGCAGCAAAGCGTTCTGATTTCCGCCTTCACGCTTCCTTGGAGAAGCTACGGCTTTGCCGTGCTGATGCTGCTGATCATCGTCTTTTCCACGATGCTTTATTCAACGCACAAAATTAAAAAAGAGAACATCATAGATGCGCTTAAGGACGAGAATTTTTAAGCTGCCACTGCTCCTTCGCTGCTGCTTTTTGCGGCGCGAAGGGGCTTCTTTTTTATTTATGAGTCCGTCGGTGGGGTCGTGGACAAATTGTGAACAACTTCGGCGCTTAGTTTTACAATTTATCGTTTTATGTTATAATACCTGACACAGGAGGAGCTATGCTGAACTTATGGCGCAATCGGCCCTTGATGGTCACCATCATTGTGGTCATTATATTGCTTGTGGTGCTGGTCATCACGGCGGGAAGCAACAATATGTCAGGTACAGAAAGCGTGATCGGCAGCCTTTTTTCGCCTGTTCAAAAAGCGCTTTATTCCGCAACGGACGCCATCGGTGATTTCTTCGGCCGCATCTTCTCGGGAAGCGATCTGCAGGCGGACAACCTGCAGCTTGAGGCGAGGGTCGCCGAGCTTGAAGGGCAGCTTGCGGATTATAACGAAGTAAAAGCCGAAAACGACAGGCTCAAAGAGCTCCTGAATTTTGATGCGGCGGCAAAAAACCTTGAATTCAAATCTGCCCATGTCATCGGCAAAGCGCCGGGGCATTGGTTTAACGTATTTATCATCGATGTGGGTATGGCGGACGGTATCAAGGTTAACATGCCCGTTGTCAACGGAGACGGACTCGTCGGTCGTGTGGTCAAAACAGGCGCGAACTACAGCCGCGTTCTTGCCATAATCGATTCACTAAGCGGCGTATCGAGTATTGTAGAGCGCACACGCGACACCGGCAACATTGACGGCTCCAACACAGCAGGCGACGAAGACGCTCTGCTCACGCTGGGTAATCTGCCGTTTGATGCCGATCTGATGCCGGGCGATAAAATTATCACATCAGGGCTCACCGACACATTTCCCAAAGGGATCCCCGTTGGTGAGGTTGTTGAGGTCAGCCAAAGCAACGATGGCATGAGAAACGAAGCCATTGTAAAGCCATGGGTCGATTTTAACCATCTTGAAGAAGTAACGATCATTACATCCAAGCCTGTTAATATCGAAGAGGCGCTGCAATGAGATTTATCATGCTGTTTGCCGCCATCATTATCAATTTGATATTGACAGGCACGGTTTTTGTGAATCTCAATATTATGGGTATTGCGCCGGATTTGCTGATCTGCACCATGGTATCCATCGCTCTGCTCGAAAAAAGCATGTTGGGCGCCGTTGTTGGAGGGATATGCGGTATTGGGCTGGATATTATGTTTACAGGCATTATCGGCTCGTATACGATTCCGTTGTTTTTAACAGGTTCTCTTTTGTATTTTGCAAGCAATCAAATGCGCTACATGGATAACTATTTGGTGCCTTTCTTATTTACCGTAAGCGCTTATTTCATCAAAGAACTTATCAGCGCATTGGTCGTATATATGCTGGGCTACAGCTTTTCTTTGCCGTACATGTTCATACGCTATATTCTCCCTGAAATGCTGGTGACAGGAATCTTCATGCTGCTTGTTCACATGCTTTTTAGGCGGATATACAGATCCCCCGCGATGCGGCCCAAGTATATCGACGATATCAAAAAGCTGCTGTAATCTTCATATTGGGGTATGGGCTTTAAGCGGCATCGCCGCCAAGGAGATAATAATGAAAAATAGACAAAGCGGAGAAAACAACGCCGCTAAAGGGGAGAAAAGCAGTGCCGTAGCCAAAAATCAGCGGCGCATGCAGGATAAACAAAAAGTCGCGGCGCTTCGCATAATCGCGCAAAAGGAAAAACAGGAAGCCGCCGAGGATAAAAAGACACGCAGACAAGAGCTTGCCGCCATGTCCCGCAATGAGAAAAGAACGTTTCTGGATAACGAACGAGCACAAAAACAAAAAGACAAAGAAAAGGCACGCGCACACAAACTAGAGCGCGAAAAAATTTACCTATCCCTCTCCGCTCCCGAGAAAAAAGCCTACCGAAAAGAGCAAAGACATGAACGCTGTTTGGTAAAACGCGCAAAACAAAGCTACGTTCCTGTGCAAATTATCAAATACGCGCTGCTTGCTGCGCTTCTGGCAGGGCTTGTTTACGCGGGAGACATCGCCTACGGTGCCTTTATTGACAACGCATCCGCTTTTCAGAATACCGAGGTGGCGGTTGTAAAACCCTCAGAAACGCCTGCGCCCACCGCTGAACCCCGCGTTTCCGCTACCGAAGCCCCCACACCCACACCCGACCCATACGATCTGCTTTTGCAGCAGGCCGATCTCGATTTTATGAAGAACCGCGTCAACATTCTCGTGCTGGGTATCGACGAGAGTCTTGAGCGTGCCAACTGGCAGACGTTTCGTACCGATACCATGCTGCTGATGTCGATCGATTTTGATACCAACGACGTTTGCATGATTTCATTGCCGCGTGACAGCTATGTGTGGACATATAACCAGGATCATCGCGACAAAATCAACACCGCTTTTTCCGCGGGTGGCGGCTATGATAAAAGCGGCTTTGAGTATGCGATGAAAACGGTATCTATGGTGCTCGGCGGCGTGCCAGTCAACAACTATGTCTGCTTTGATATGAACGTCGTGAAGGAAGTGGTTAATGCCATCGGCGGCCTTAATTACGACGTGGATATTGATGTCAATATGTGCGGACGAAAAATAGAAAAAGGCTATCAATATTTGGACGGCCAAAAGGTGCTCGACTATTGCCGTCAGCGCCACGGCAGCAGCGACATCGCCCGCGTAGACCGCCAGCAGCGCATGATACTCGCGATATTCAACGAAATCAAAAGCACCGGACAGTTGGGTGATATTCCAGCCATCTATTCGGCTGTGACAGGCAACATATATACCGACTTAACGCTAAAGCAGATTGCTTCGCTTGCGGCGTTTGCGATGAAGGTGGACCTGGAGTCCATCGAGCGCCACACACTGCCTGGCGGCTTTCTGAACATAGACGGTACCAGCTTCTGGGGCATCGATTTAGGCAAAACGCGCAATCTCGTTAAGGATATCTTCGGCGCATCAATCAAGATCAACGAAGCCGACGACTTGGACACGCTCCTAGCACTGGCTCAGGAAAAACGCAATGTGGTGGCTGCAGCCGAAACAACCGCAGCCAACGCCGAGGGTTATGTAAACGCCAATACGGCGTTTATCTCAGCCGAAGAACTCGCCGACTTCCATAACCGCATCGCAAATCTTCGTGGCGTGGCAGCTGTGAAAAATACCGAGGACGTCGGCATCACGATACCGCCCATTTACGCGGCGATCGATGAGTTTAACGCTTATTTCGTATCATTTCAAGGTGCTGTGGAAGCGCACAAGGCCGCGGCGGCTGCACCGCCGCCCGCACCCGAAACACCCGTGCCTGCCCCCCCCGCACCTGAATCGCCAGCACCCGAGCCAACGGCGACAGATCCAGCTGTACCGACGGCTTAGCAAACAATAAAACAAAACAGCCGCAGAGGGTCTGTCTCTGCGGCTGTTTTCGCGGCACTTGGTCTTCGCGCCAAACATAAAGGAGCATAAAGCGGTTGCTTGTTGTTGATTATCGCCAGCCATCTATTTTCTTATACCTTACTAATCAAAATAACGCGAATATATTCAGGCATATTCTATACTTATCTTTTTACATCTGATATAATACGAACAATATGATATTCTGTAAAAAGGTGGGGGTATTAAGATGGTCGAGATAAAAGAAGTCTTGAGCAAAAGCGATATAAAAAAGTTCGTGAACTTCCCCGATAAGCTCTATAAGGGTGTGGAAAATTTCATTCCCGAGCTTAAGTCCGAAGAATATTCTATGTACTCCCCCGAAACCAACTTCTCGTTTGAATATTGCGATGCGCGGTTCTTTCTCGCTTATAAAGACGGCCGTATCGCTGGCCGTATCGGCGCTATCGTGAACAAAACGGCAAACGAGATGTGGAATCAGAAGAAAATCCGCATCACGCGTATCGATTTTATCGATGATCTCGAGGTATCAGGCGCGTTGTTCGGCGCTGTGGAAGGATGGGCAAAAGAGCTTGGCCTCAACGAAGCGCACGGCCCCTTAGGGTTCACCGACCTTGACAAAGAAGGTTTGCTTGTCGATGGCTTCGACCGCATGGGCACCGCCGTCACAATTTACAACTATCCCTATTATCCCAAGCATTTTGAAGCGCATGGCTACGAAAAAGACACAGACTGGGTGGAATACCGCATCCGCGTGCCCGAGCAGGGCGACAAGCGCATCGCACGCGTAAGCAAAATCGCCGAACGCGTGATGGAGCGCCTGAATGTGCGTTTCTATAATATAAAAAAGATCAAGGACGCAGGACCAATAATTATTCAGATTTTTGAACTCTTAAGTGAGTGCTATAAGGGCCTTTATGGCGTCGTGCCTTATACGGAGAAAGTGGCCAAGGATTATCTCCGCCGCTTCACTCCGCTGCTTAATCCCGACTTTGCCAAATTTATCGTGGATAAAAACGACAAGCTTGTTGGCTTCGGGCTTGCAGCACCGTCACTTGCGCAGGCTTTCAAGAAATCCAAAGGGCATCTATTCCCGTTTGGCTGGGCTCACCTGCTTTACGGCGTCAACCGTCCCAAGGAGCTCGAGCTATATCTTGTTGCGGTTCATCCGGAATATCAGAAGTCCGGCCTGGCCGCGTTGCTGCTCAACGATATCACCGCGTCCGCAATGCGCCGCGGTATACAGTGTGCCGAATCCTCGCCGGAGCTTGAAGACAACAAAAGCGTTCAGGATTTCTGGAAAAACTACGACGTGGAGCAGCACAAACGCCGCAGATGCTATCATAAAAAGCTTTCTTAGAAACCTTCCTTATGCGTTGCCCTCATATACCCGAAGATTGCGCGCGGCGGTCAGCATCACAGCTTCCTCCATCGTATATATGCCTTTGGCTTTTCCCATAAGCCATTTTGTCGCGTAAATCGCGCCCTGTCCAAACGCAGCGCGGTTTAACGACTCGTGCACGATACGTATCGTCTGATTAGGAAGCCCGAACACAACCTCGTGCTTGCCGACAATGCCGCCGACGCGTATTGAATTCACATGTTTCTGGCGATCCAGACCCAAATCCTCCGCAATACGCAACGCTGTACCCGATGTATCCGGTTTGCCTTTAAAATGCTCTTCGATGATCTCAATATCCGCATCGGGAACAATTCTTTGGAGCACTTTTGACACTTCGATTAGAAAGTTGATACCAAGCGTGATATTGGGTGAATATAGCACGGGCACGATATTGCCAAGCGCTTTTAACTGTTCGAGCTGTTTCTTTTCATATTTTGATATTGCGGAGACAATACGCGTCCCGCAACGGGCCGCATGCTTGTATATGTCGACAGCACTGCTCGCAGAAAAATCGATGATCACGTCCACATAGTTATCTTTGAAAAAAATATCGGGGTCTATCTGATCAATCGAGTAGATCTTTCCCTGCTTAAACTCATGCCCATGCAGATGGCTCGCATACTCGCCTTCATTTTTTCGGGATTTTCTTAAAACCCATTTTAATTCGCATTCGTCGTCCTTCATAATCTCATTGGCAACAATATATCCGGTTTTGCCAAAACCAAACATTCCGATTCTTATTTTCAACGAATTCTCCTCCTTTTCGGATATTATATTTGTAAATATACTTTTTCTGATCATTATGGTAATATATATCCATAATTAGGCCGATAAATAAACGGACGCAAAATCGACCGACATGTCGAGACATAAGTATTCAATTTCTCCTCATTTACAGACCGAGGAGTGCCACCAATACTGCCAATCAAAACGAAAAATAAAGTGCAGACGAAGCAGCCCGCCGGAATACCCGGCGCATCATTTGCCGGCGTGCGCTCAAGAAGTGAAAACGCCCACGGCATAAGGACCCGCATTTAAGCGGTGCTATTTTTAGTATGTTAATCATAACACAGCGTGTTCCCCAATGCAAGCCTGTGCAAATAAATGCATTTTAAAGAATACACTCATTAAACACCGTTTTGTGTCCGCAAGTGAAGAAAACTCAGCAATTATCGCAGTATTTCAAGATTAATGCCGACCGTCACGCAAATTAATGGTTCCAAACAATATACGTGAGACAGAGATACAATATGCATACATTAACCCCGGTCAAAAATCATATTAATTTTGCATCTATGTACTTTTCTATTTTGTGCGCAAGGTGTATACTTGCATTTAAGCAACAGGAGATATATTATGGAAAATTCCAGCATCCGATTCGGACTTGATATCGGCTCCACAACCGTCAAATGTGTGGTGCTCGATCAAAACAAAGTTGTTTTCAGCGACTATAAAAGACATTTTAGCGATATAACCGGCAGCGTTTTGAAGATGCTTCAAAGCGCTTTTAATGAAGTTGGCGATTTAGATATGTTCGCCTGTGCAACAGGTTCTGGGGGGCTCAGTGTTGGCAAGTGGCTTCAAATACCTTTTGTTCAGGAGGTCATCGCGGCGAGTAGCGCTGTGAAGGCATTTGTGCCGGGCACTGATGTTGCGATTGAGCTTGGCGGCGAAGACGCCAAGATCACATATTTCTCAGGAAGTACCGAGCAGCGCATGAACGGCACCTGTGCGGGCGGCACGGGCGCTTTTATCGACCAGATGGCATCGCTTTTGGAAACAGATGCCGCCGGGCTTAACGAACTGGCATCCAAAGCCACCCATGTATACGATATTGCCGCGCGCTGCGGCGTGTTTGCCAAGAGCGATATTCAGCCGCTTATCAACGAGGGTGCGGCGCGCGAAGACATCGCGGCCTCTGTTTTTCAGGCTGTCGTCAACCAGACCATTAGCGGACTTGCGTGCGGTCGTCCCATACGGGGCAACATCGCTTTTTTGGGCGGACCGCTGCATTTTTTACCTGAGCTTAAAAACCGTTTTGTCAAAACATTAAGTCTTAAAGATGAAAATATCATGGATGCGCCTCACGCAATGATGTTCGTGGCGGCAGGCGCCGCCATTATGGCGGATAAAACAAGAGTGAATCTGTCTGAACTTCTCCAAAAGGCGCAAACCGCATCGACATTTGAGGATTCTGCACTGTGCCTTCCGCCTTTATTCGCCTGCGAAGCAGACTATGACGCATTCCGGCAGCGCCACGCAGAGGCTGCTGTGCCTCAGCAAGCGCTTGAGGAATGTGAAGGCCCGTGCTATCTGGGCATAGACGCGGGTTCAACCACGACAAAAGCCGTGCTGCTAAACGACAACGGCGACATCGTCTATTCTCATTACGGCGCCAACAAGGGTCGTCCGCTGGACATGATTCGCGAGCTATTGTCGGGTATTTACAGCCGCCTGCCCAAAAATGCATACATCGCACACGCGGCTTCCACAGGCTACGGTGAAAACCTCGCCAAAGCCGCTTTTTCACTCGACACGAGCGAGGTGGAAACGGTCGCGCACTATACGGCGGCGCAGTTCTTCCGTTCCGATACGGACTTCATACTCGATATCGGCGGGCAGGATATGAAATGCATGCATATCAAGGACGGTGTGATCGACGAGGTCATTCTCAATGAAGCATGCTCTTCAGGCTGCGGGTCGTTTCTTGAGACGTTTGCGGCCTCTCTGTCCTGTTCCATACAGGACTTTGCCAAGCATGCGCTTTTTGCGCCGCAACCTGTTGATCTCGGCAGCCGGTGTACTGTGTTCATGAACTCCAAGGTGCGTCAGGCACAAAAAGAAGGCGCGACACTGGGCGGTATCTCTGCAGGTCTTTCCTATTCCGTGATCAAAAACGCGCTTTATAAGGTCATCAAGCTTAAAAATCCCGAAGGACTCGGCAAAAGCGTCGTCGTGCAGGGCGGCACGTTCTTAAACGACGCCGTGTTGCGCGCGCTCGAGCTGCTTTCGGGTCGCGAGGTGGTGCGTCCCACCATTGCCGGTCTTATGGGCGCTTACGGCGCGGCGCTGATCGCCAAAAAACGGTGTCCGGAGGGAGCCGTCTCGACGATACTTTCAAACGAAGCGCTTAATGCCATGCATATCACGCAGTCCTATGCGCGGTGCGGTCGGTGTGAAAACAACTGCCGTCTCACTGTGAGCCATTTTGGCGATGGACGCAAATTCGTATCGGGCAACCGCTGCGAACGCGGCGGCGGGCAAGGCACGGCCATGAAAAATTCTTTGCCGGATATGTTCGACTATACCTATAATCGACTGTTCCAATATAAATCCCTCGACGAAAGCCAAGCCAAGCGCGGACGCATCGGTATTCCGCGCGTGCTGGGCATGTACGAAAACTATTCGTTCTGGCACACTTTTTTTACCGCGCTGTCATATCGCGTGGAGCTTTCACCACGGTCCTCACGCAGTGTCTATACCTCAGGGCTTGAGAGTATACCCTCCGAGTCGTTGTGCTATCCGGCCAAGCTCGCACACGGTGCTGTTCGCAAGCTCATCGACAGCGGCGTCAAAACGATATTCTTACCGTGTGTGCCGTATGAAAAGAAGGAGCAGAAAAAAGCAGCTAATAACTATAACTGCCCCATTGTCACGTCATACGCGGAAAATATTAAAAACAACATGTCCGAAATCAAGGAGAACGGCGTCACACTTCTCATGCCTTTCCTGCCGATGGATACGATCAAGCGTCTCACGAAAAGATTGGTCGAGGAATTTCCCGATATCCCCGCGTCCGAGGTTAAGCGCGCCGCCAAACTCGCCTGGAAGGAAAAGCTCAATTACCAGAGTGATATCCGGCGCGAAGGCGAACGGATTATGGCCAAGGTCAGACGCGGCGAGATGCAAGCGATTATACTTGGCGGACGTCCGTACCATATTGATCCAGAAATCAACCACGGCATTTCGTCCATCATCACATCTCTCGGTTTCGCTGTGCTTACCGAACAAAGCGTGGCGCACCTTGGTGAATACAAGCCGCTTCGCGTGCTCGACCAATGGATGTTCCATACGCGTATTTACTCCGCCGCACATCTCGCGGGCCGCACAGAGGGTCTGGAGCTCGTACAGCTCAACTCTTTCGGCTGCGGACTGGACGCAGTTGTGACCGACCAGACTCAAGAGATTTTGAATGCCTACGGCAAGATATACACGCTGCTCAAAATTGACGAAATCAACAACACAGGCGCGATCCGTATTCGCTTGCGCTCACTCGCAGCTGCTGTGACGGAGCGAAAAAAGCGACGCGTGATCGACGATATCGCAGACGCCGTGAAGCAGCGCGCTTTTGAGTATAAAAGAGTCGTGTTTGAAAAGGTCATGAAAAAGGACTACACCATACTCTCACCGCAGATGTCCCCCATTCACTTCGATTTTCTGCGCGCCGCTTTTGAATCGTCGGGCTATCGTTTCGAGCTGCTCCCCTCGGTGGATACAGCCGCAGTTGAGGAGGGGTTGAAATACGTTAACAACGATGCGTGTTATCCGTCCATCATCGTCACGGGCCAGCTTATCGCGGCGGTCAAATCGGGCCGATACAACACAAACAAGCTTGCCTGCATTATCTCGCAGACAGGCGGCGGTTGCCGCGCGTCCAACTACATTGGGTTTATCCGCAAAGCGCTAAAAGACGCAGGATATGGCCACATTCCGGTTATTTCCCTGAGTGCTGCAGGCCTCGAAAAACACCCGGGCTTTAAAATCACGCTAGGTATGCTGCGTCGCTTGATGCGCGGCATGATATACGGCGATTTGCTCAACCGGCTGACGCTTGCCACGCGTCCGTATGAAACAACTGCGGGAGATACGCAGGCCATGTATGAAAAATGGCGTGATATCGCGCTGACGGACATAAAGAGCTTTTGGAAACGCCGCTACCGTCGCCACATCGTAGAGATGGTGAACGAATTCGACAACATTCCCGTCATAGACAAGAAGAAGCCTGTCATCGGGGTGGTTGGCGAGATACTCGTGAAATACCACCCTACAGCCAACAACCAGATCGTTAAGGTCCTTGAAGATGAAGGCGCTGAGGTGAAAGTGCCCGATCTCATCGATTTCCTGCTGTACTGCGCTTATAATATGGGCTTCAAATATGAAAAGCTTGGGCGTCCTAAGCTGTTTATGCATTTTGGCAACTTTGCAGTATCCATCATTGAGCGCTCTCGCAAGCTCATGCGTAAGGTGTTAAGCCAAAGCAAGCGGTTCTCCGCGCCGTCGTTCATCGATGAAAAGGCCCGTGCCGCCTCAGAGTTCTTATCTATCGGCAATCAGACCGGCGAAGGCTGGTTCTTAACAGGTGAAATGGCCGAGCTGCTTAAAGAAGGCGCAGACGGAATTGTCTGCGTACAGCCGTTCGCGTGCCTGCCCAACCATATTGTGGGCAAGGGCGTGATACAGCCCATTCGTGCACGTTTCCCCGAAGCCAACATCGTCGCTATCGATTACGACCCGGGTGCGAGTGAAGTGAACCAACTCAACCGCATCAAGCTCATGCTTTCGCTTGCGCATGAGAAGAAGAGCAAAGTGAGCTGAAAAAGTATTGCATATTCGAAAACAGGAAGGTAGAATCGTATTCCTGTTTTTTTTTGCAAATCAATAGCGCCCCGGATTAATCCGAGGCGCCAAATTTATTCAGTGGTCAATATTTTCCGAAGTCATTATCGTCGAGCTCGATTTTGCTTTTTCCCTTTTTGGCTGCGGGAATGGCTTTCACTTCTCGCGCGTGATCGATGTAAACTCCTTCACTCTTGTTTTTGAGATTGAATTTGGCCACCATGTCGCGCAGCATCTCCGCCTGGCTGGAAAGCTCCTGACTGGCCGCCGCTGTTTCTTCGGACGTCGCGGAATTCGTTTGCACAACGCGCATCATTTGGTCTATGCTGCTGTTGATCTGTGCGATGCCTGTGACCTGCTCGTTGGAAGCCACCGCAATCTGTGCCACCAGCTCCGCCGCTTTTTCCACACCAGCCACGATATTTGACAAGGCATATGCCGTTTTGTCCGCAATCTTCGTTCCCGATCCGACAATTGAGATTGAATTCTCGATCAGATCAGTCGTCTCTTTGGCTGCCTGCGCGCTTCTTCCGGCTAGATTTCTCACTTCTTCAGCCACAACGGCAAATCCTTTGCCATGCACACCGGCTCTCGCCGCCTCCACTGCTGCGTTGAGCGCGAGTATATTGGTCTGGAAAGCGATATCGTCGATCACCTTGATAATCTTTGAAATGCTCTCGGATGCATTCTTGATCTTCTCCATCGCTTGCTGCATCTCTTCCATCTGGCTGTTGCCCGAAGCGGCGTCTTCCTTAGCCGTTTTCACAAGTTCATTGGCACTGTCGGCATTTTTCGCGTTCTGCGTCGTCTGTGCCGATATCTGCGTGATCGTCGTCGTCAGCTGGTCAATCTCGCTTGCTTGTTCTGTCGCTCCCTGTGAAATCGTCTGGCTGCCGTCCGATACCTGCCTTGTTCCTGATGCAACCTGCGTGGCTGCCGTATCGATATCACTTAATACACTATTAAACGATTCAATACTTTGATTGAGTGATTCTTTAAGCGCTACGAAGCTTCCTTTAAATTCGGATGTGATGCCGACCGTCATATCGCCATTGGCGATGCTGTTAAGGATATCCGTAATCTCATCGATATAGCGCTTTAATGTCTCCGTCGTGCTGTTGAGTGCATCTTTAATCAGCGCAAAATCGCCCTTAAAATCACCTGCAACGCTCACGTCGAGGTTGCCTTGCGCAATCTCACCCAGCACATTGGCGGATTCTCTGATAGGCTCAATCGTGGCATCAAGCGTCGCATTGATGCCCTCAATGATTCTGCGATACGTCCCCTGATGCTTTTTAGCATCGGCACGCACGCTGAGTTGACCTTCCATCGCGGCTTCAATAAGTGTATCCGTATCGCTTTCCAACTCCTTGATTGATCCCAATATTGTGCTGACGGCTTCACGCATTTCGCCGATTTCGTCTTTGCTCGTGGCCTGTGACATCTCGAAATTAGTCTCGCCCGCAGCCAGACGTTTGACATTGGCCGTTAGTCTCTTAATCGGGCGGCT
>JAEWQS010000030.1 GCA_023399095.1 Bacillota bacterium | reverse complement strand
GCACAAATGAAAAAAGCGCATATACTGGATACCTTGCGCTTTTCTCAAATATATATAAATTGCTGGCTGCCTTATTGATCACCTTGTTTACAATGTCTATTATAAAGAACGATTATGAACAATGTGTTAACACAGTTTTGATTTTTTGTAAAAAGACCTAAATATCTTTGGCCATCACAAGCCGGTCTTCACCTTCGCCGTATTCATCCTTGGCGCTGTCCACGACGGTAAAGCCAAGCTTTTCACGGTATACGGCGAGCGCGGTGAAGTTTGCGGGATCCACCGTCAGCACAACCTTCGTGATGCCGTATTGCTTTATATTGGCGAGCGCATATTCGAGCAGCGCCGTTCCCACATTCTGGCCGCGAAAATCCGGCAGTACCGCCACGCTCATAAGATACGCGCGTCCTGCATTGTTCATGTCAGCCATGAAATATGCGCAAGCGACGGCTGAGTCTTCCTCGTCTACTGCGGCATATACCTTGCCGTAACGCAGCAGCGGCACCACCACGTATTCATTGAGCGCGCCGTCTCCGAAGGCCTCCTGCTCAATATCCAAAATGTTGCTGATCATTTCCGGATCAGGCTTTTCGAGTACGGTAAATGTCAGTGTCATGATTTCCTCCGTATACATTGTTATTCACGCTTTAGTGCCATATGCAGCTGCTGCACACCTGCGTATTCAGCGGCGTACGCCTCACGTCCCGGCAGGTCGCGCTTGCCCATCAGAGAATCGGCCTGAAAGCTGAAGGCTTCGTTTTCACTGACGATAATATGATCGACAAGCTCGATATCCAGCACGGCGAGTGTTCTTAATATACTTTGTGTGGTCTCAATATCCGCTTTGGACGGTGTTACCTTGCCGCCTGGATGATTGTGCGCGATTACACCCTTTACAGCATGATGCCGCAGTGCTGTCGACGCGAGCCGGTTTAAATACACAGGCGATTCACTCACGCTGCCTTCAGACAGCCTCTCATAGTGAATCACGCGGTTCTGAGTGCCCAACCAGATCACATAAAACTGCTCATATGGTTTGCCGAAAAGCAGCGTCCGTGCAAAATCGCACGCATCCTTGATGGATCTCAGAACCGGCTTTTTCCCCAGCTTACTGCGCTCATACGCGCGAAACACCTCGGGAAACATGCAAAGGTAAGCCGCTGCCTTAGGGCCGATGCCGCTCACCGAAGACAAATCCTTAGGATCTGCCTCGAGCACTCCCGCGAGGCTGCCAAAGGTTTTGATAAGCCGGTGGGCAATCATGTTGGTATCCACGCGCGGCAACGCATAGAAGAGCAGAAACTCGAGTATCTCGTGCTCTTCAAAGCCCTCCAGCCCTTCATTGATAAACCGGTTTGTGAGCCGTTCCCTGTGTCCCTCGTGCATACCGCCTCCGCATCAACCGCCGCAGCCCTTGCAGCTGCTGCAGCTTCCTCCGCTGCAACCACCGCCGCCTTTGCCGCTGCCGCCGAAATAACACTTGCCCTGATAATACCGTGCCGTGTTGCCGGACGCGCATTGCGGACAGGGCGGCTTTTTATCCGCTGTTGTAAGCTCCTCGAAAACATGCTTGCAGTCTTCACAGATGTATTTAAGCAATGGCATAAGCCGTGATTCCTTTCGCTATAGCATCTTCTTGCGCCAGAGTATATAAACCGTCAGCGCCGCGCCCACCAAAGAAACGCCGATAATCGCCCAGAAACCAAATGCCGTATCTTTAAACGGCACGGGCACGTTCATGCCCCATAAGCTCGCGAGCAGCGTAGGCACTGCGATGATGATCGTGATGGCTGCGAGGAACTTCATGACGTTGTTCAAGCTGTTGGATATGATGGATGCAAACGTGCTCATTGTGCCCGTTAAAATGCTTCGGTATATCGTGGACATCTCCATGGCCTGCTTGTTCTCTATGATGACGTCTTCGAGAAGATCGGTATCCTCAGGATATTGCTTAATCATACCCGGCTTTAACAGCTTTTCCAGCACAGCCTCATTGGATTTTAGCGATGTGGAGAAAAACACGAGCGATTTTTCCAGCTTGAGCATGCCCATTAGCTCGCTGTTGCGCATATTCTTGCGCAGCGCGTTTTCCACCTGCGTGGTGGCCTTGTCTATCTGCCTAAGATATTGCAAAAACTTTGTGCTCGATTTAAACAGCAGCTGCAGAATGAACCGTGTCTTTTTGCACGTATCGAAGCCGCGCACGCGGCTCTCTAAAAAATCGTCGATAATTGTCGTTTCTTCAAGACAGACCGTAATCACCATGTTGTCGAGCAGCAGGATGCCGAGCGGTATCGTGTTGTACATAAACGATGTGCCCTCAGGCTCAACAACGGGAATATCGACGAGTATCAGCGCCTGATCGTCTTCTCTTTCGAGACGCGGCGTTTCCTCTTCGTCGAGCGCGGCCTGAAGCAAATCCATCTGCGCACCGGACTGCGCACACACCTGCTCCAGCTCATCGCGCGTGGGATTCAAAAGATGAATCCAGACGCCGTCGCCGCCCGCGCTTTGCTCTATCAAAACGCCGTTTATCGTCTTGTTATACTGTATCATTGGCAAGCACCGCCTTTCTTAGTGGCGGGGTGCACCTATGCCTGCCTGTCGGTATGCACGCCGCCGGAATGTGTATATCTTAATATAGGGTCCGCGTCCACGCATACCACCTCCTTGAAACGCGAAAGTCCGTAATTTTACGGACGAATATAAGCCCAAGTTTTGAGCCATTCTCATTATAACACGACAGCCGAATAAATCAATCTTGCACCATAAGACTTAAATGTAAAATAACATGCCGAGATATGAACCTTCACAGTTTGACTTATTGAAAGCCGCCCCTTATAATCGCAGATAAGGTGGCGGGTCTGTGGTTGAAAGTCGATGCCAGTCGCGGGCGAAACGACCCACGTAACCCGGCAAAGTCCGGTGAGCATGGCGCGGTTTAGGAGTCAGTCCGGCCGGGAGCAATCCCGAGAGGCAAAGTCGTGGGGAGGCAAAAGTGCCTTATGAGCAAAATGCCCAGCCGGCGGATGTGGGGGCAAAAACCAGGTCAGCCGCCGCCTTATTTATTTGAAACACTTTGCCTTATACGTTAAGTCTGTGTTATCATTTAGTAATAATCTATATAAAAATCCATTATATTGTTATATAATTGTTAGCTAATCTAATTATATTGCGCTATTTCGATCTTAATCGCCAATTGTTAATATTTTTGTAATTGTCGTCAAAGAATAAGCTGATGTATTATTAATGATGACATATATTTTGGATGGTTGGGGAGATGACAACATATGTACGAGATAAAGAGACTTGAAAAAAAGTCGCGACATATAAAAAAGTTCATCAATCTTGAGTTTAAATTCTACAAGGACGATGAAAATTGGGTAGCACCGCTTAAGGCTGATACCAAAAAGATGCTTAAAGGCAAGGAAAACCCGCTGTTTGAAAACGGCGATCAAGCTTTCTTCATGGTCTATAAGGATAAAAAGCCGGTGGGCCGCGTGCTTGTCGGTATCGATGATGAGCTAAACCGCGTAAGAGGATCAAAACAGGGATTCTTTTCGATGTTTGAATGCATAGACGATCTTGCCGCCTGTAAGGCCTTGCTGGACGCCTCGCTGGACTGGCTCAACGAAAAAGGCATGGAGCGCGTCATCGGGCCGTTATCGCCCTCTAACGGAGACGATCGCAAGGGCTTCGTGGTCATGGGAGACGACGGGCCGCCGGTGCTATTAAACGCGCACACCAAGGATTATTATCCACAGCTTATTGAAAAGTACGGGTTTACCAAGAACGATGATCACTTTGCGTATTTGTTCAATCCTGAGGATTTTGATATCTTACGCCATACGAAAGCGGTTGAATACGCCAAGAAAAAAGGTGGTTTTCGCGTTGATAAGCTTAACGTGAAAGATATCATAAACGAAGCCAAGGACATCAAGCAGATTCTTGACAACAGCGTGCCCGAGGAGTGGGATTATCTTGTGACACCATCTTTGGAGGCCGTGATCGACGAGTTCAAAAGCCTTATACAGTTTTATGACGGGCACTACTGCTATATTGCGCGCAAGGGTGATAAGCCCATCGGCTTTATGGTGGCGCTGCCGGATTACAATCAAGTCTTAAAACGTATGAAGGGAAAGATACTGCCGTTAGGCTGGGCGAAGTACCTTTACTACAAGCGCAAAATCACAGGCGCGAGAGCCATTGTGCAAATGGTGGACAGAGAGTACCACAACATGGCCGTCAACTATGCAATGTACTTTGAGGCATATAAGGATTGGCAGGAAACACGGCTCAAATATATCGAAGCGTCCTGCATTGACGAAACCAACGTGGCATCCCGCCGCAGCGTGGAACGCGTGGGCGGCCGTCATTACCGCACGTATAGAACATACAAGATTGATTTGAAGAAATAACACTACAGAGGATTGCTTTTAATTTTTGAA
Organism: Bacillota bacterium; assembly: GCA_023399095.1. GTDB lineage: Bacteria > Bacillota > Clostridia > Christensenellales > SZUA-584 > SZUA-584. Next base: position 1,695 of record JAEWQS010000030.1, on the reverse strand, counting down.
AACCTACGCGGGTAAATATCTGGCGTGGGTTTTTGTTTTTGTATCAGCAGAATTGCACCGCGCCCCACGGTATAGCGGCCCGATTCAGCGCACCCGAGCTCTTCCATCGCGGATGCGGCTTCGCTTATTTCCTGCTCAAACGTCTCACCCTTCCATGCCGCCAAAGCGCCGCCAGCTTTGAGCAGCGGCACCGCAAGCTCTAACAGCATGGGCAGCGGCGCCACCGCACGCGATACGACAACGTCAAAGCTTTCGCGCATATCGCCGCGTGCGAGCTCTTCAGCGCGTCCGCATATCACCGTCGCCCCCACATTCATATCCGCTAGCGCCTGTTTAATGAAATCCGTTTTCTTGCCAGACGCATCAAGCAGACAAAGATCGATGTCAGATCTAATCAGCTTAAGCGGCACGCCCGGAAAGCCCGCGCCCGTGCCGATGTCTATCAATCGACAGCTTTCGGGCAGCTCGGTCGCGCGGCAAAGCGCCATCGCATCCGCAAAATGCTGCTCGGCCGCCTGTGCTTCGTCTGTGATGCGCGTTAAGTTTTGATGCTTATTTGCTTCCACCACGCGCTCGTAATAAGCGGCACACTGTTCAATCACCGTTTCATCATATTTAAGCCCCAGGCTATCAAGCCTTTCGGCGAGAGTATTCATAAAAAGCGTCATTCTTTCGTCTCCTGATCTTCAATTTCGATGCCTTTTTTCACCGCGCTGACCGCGCCGCAGTAAGCAAAATCTCCTTTGATGCGTGCAGCGGAATCCTGTGCTTGCTGCTGTGTGGCAAACGGGGCAAACATACTGCTGCCCGAACCGCTCATTAGCGCGCGCTTCGCGCCTGCTGCCATCAGCGCGTTTGCGGCTTTCATAATTTCCGGGGCAATGCCCAGAGCCGCCATACCAAGCGCGTTGCCTGCGTAGCGCAGGTATAGCTCGATATCCCCCTTGGCAAGCGCGTATTCCACGGTATCGATATGCAACGTAGCTGATTTTTTATACCGCCGGAACGCTTCCACGGTCGACACGCCCGCGTGCGGCTTCACAATCACAAAATGAAGCGGCTTAGCGGTTTCGATTTGTCTTAATTTCTCGCCCACGCCCTTGGCACGCGCCGTGCCGCCGGTCAGCGCAAAAGGCACATCTGCGCCGACACTCACGCCAAGGTTGGCTAGTTGCTGTGTATTCAGTCCAGTGCCATACAGCACATTGAGACCTGTCAGCACAGCGGCGGCGTCCGCGCTTGCGCCGCCCAGCCCCGCTTCGGATGGTATACGCTTGCGAATATGAATACGCGCGCCGCTTTTTCCCGTTTGCTGCACAAACGCCTTAGCCGCGAGATAAGCCGTGTTGCGCTGCATATCCACATGGCCGTTATCCATCTCAACAAAGATGTCGTCCGCTTTTTCTATTGTCACCGTATCATGAAGAGATATGCTCTGCATGATGCCATCAAGCTCGTGATAGCCGTCGGGGCGTTTACCTCGGATATCCAGCGAAAGATTCAATTTTGCATAGGCTTTAAGTCGAATCATTTGTCTTCTCCGCTCAGTTTTTCAATCGCCCAAAGCGCATGCGTGCGAATGGGCTCCGCTTCGCTTTCTGCAAGCTGTTGAAGCTTTTCTCGCAGCTGCGTTTGTCCCGTGGCTGCGGCATACAGTGCTCCTTGGGAGATCAGCCGACCACGGCGGACCATATT
>JAEWQS010000159.1 GCA_023399095.1 Bacillota bacterium | reverse complement strand
ATGCGCTTCTCGATCTTGAAGCGGAGCGCTTTGCAAGCGCAGGGCGATCACCGCGAATCGCTCGGCAGTTTATCGACTCGCTGCGGCGAAACGGACAGGCCTAGCCTTTTGTTATGAATCTGAAGATAGACTGATACGCGTAGGGCGGTCGGGACCGCCCCGATTTGTACCTGCGGTGGAATAAGACGGGCGATCGCAGGTCTCGCCCCTACCGCTATATTTAACAACTGAATTATATAGAGCATAAAGGCGAAATTGAAAAACATCATGCAATAAAAAAGCGCTGTTTCGTCCTGTGGGGGGCGGTCAATGACCGCCCGCAACGGGCGTCCAATGGACGCCACTACGGCGCATTTTTCAACATACATCGTGTTTTACGAGCCGACTTTACGCGCTATGAAGAATATCCGCACAAATGGGAACAGCACCTTGCCATCTTTCTACGCCGGATACGCGCTTTGCAGCGCACTTTCAAAATCGGCAAGAAAAGCTGACTTGTCTTGTTCACTCTCAAGGCTGTTCAGATACGGCCTCAACCCCGTGCTGCTGTACCATTGCACCAGCGCAAAGTGACTCTCCATCACATGGTAATAATGCGTTTCCCAAAGGTCGATTTCCGCCTTAAGATCGCTCAAAATGTCGTAATTATACGGCGCGGCATTCGTGGAATGCGTGGTGATATCGCCAAGCCGCGGCGCCCACTTCTCCCCCTTCACGAGGCTTTGCAGCGCGATATGAATCGGCATATGCGTGGTGTTGGGAATCTGCGCGGCGAACACGCCGCCTGCTTCCAGCAGGCCGAACAGGTTCGGCAGCAGCCGTTCATGCTCCGGCATCCACTGCAATGCCGCGTTGGAGAACACAACGTCGAAGCGCCCCAAATGCGACAAATCGCCCGATGCGTCCGCGCACACCCATGTGATATCGTTGTCCGTTTCCTGAGCCTGCGCGATCATGGACGGCGAGCTATCCAGCCCCGTGATTTGCGCGTTTGGCCAGCGGTTTTTGAGCACCACAGTGCTGTTGCCCGGGCCGCAGCCGATGTCGATAATCCGCTTCGGGTTTGCTATGTCAATGCGCGCCGCAAGGTCGATAGCCGGCTGCGTTCGCTGCTTTTCAAATTTCAGATACAGATCAGGCTTCCAGTCGCTCATGATTATCTCCGTTTATTCATATTTACCATAGGCATTGTGCCATTTATCCGCCAGTTGAAAGAACTGGTCGTAGCCGTGCGCTCTGATATAGCCGATGGCCTGCTTATACTTGCTGTATTTATAGCCGCTGTGGTTATGAAAGCTCTGAATGGCTTCGCATGTGTCGTATTCGCCGCAGTCGGCACATGAACCAAGGCCTTTTGTGATGCAACAGACCTTGTATTTGCATTTCGCTTTGGAGAGGTCGCGCTCTCCGCTTGCGTATCCCAATTTGCATCCCTTGCACGCATTCGCGGCAAGCACCTTGCATGTGGCGCAATATGCGCCGCAGCAACCGAGGTGAGAAAGTGTCATATGACTTTACCTTTTACGTATAATTCGTTCTTTCTCAAAGAACCCCGTCCAGATTCCGTCTAGCTTCTCCCTGACTCTCATCACATTCCAACGGAAATGCAGAAGCATAAAACCACATACAAGCAGCGAAATAAGAAGGTTAACGATACTTACAATTGGATCGTAGCCCAATGATATTGGTACTGACCATAAAAAGAATGATACAGATCCTAAGATCAAAAAAATGTAATATAGACCTTTTGCTAATTTAGTCATTGTGGAAACAATGTTTAAACGTGTTCGTTCTTCATTGCTCCAAATCGTTCCTTCAATAATGGGAGTAAATAAAGCCAAACCAAGAGTAACAGGAACAATTCTAAAACATGTCGAATCAATGTGTCCATAGAATGGTTTCTCCATACATATCAGCGAAAAAGAAAGCTCTTTTCGTAAAGATTGTGGTTAGAGAGACCTGTATTTGTTTTTTGTAGCGCGTTGTGGTATTAAGATAATTATACAATTAGCAGGGGGATAATAAATGATATTTCAAGTTGACCCAGAAAAGAAAAAAGCAACACACACTTTGATTATAAAAAGCAAACCATCTCTTTATGCGATAAAGGTCTTGTATTTACTGGCCTTGTGGATTGGTATTGGTGGAGCAATATTGTACCCTATTTTAAATTTTGCAATACCTGACTGGGGTATCGTGAATGTTAACGGAGTCCCACACAAAGATTATTTTTCCATTATCTTTGATTCGGTTTCGTTTATTATCTTTGGATTCATAGTGTTTTTGTTCCTGAGGGTCTTTTTAAATCAACTTGCGGGAAAAGATTCTCGTGGGAGAGTGGACGAAGAGTTGACACTGATAAACGATGTTTTACGTTTTCAGAATTAAATTCCAATTTGCTGCCAGCTACAGAGCCGTTATCGTCATCCCAATCAAAGACATTACCGCTGCGCAATATGACCCAAAGACAAACGCCATTCGGTTGTGTGGCCGAATTTCAAGCGACAGCACAGATGACTATTTCTCCGGAGAAAAAATCACCCCGGAATCAGGAAACCTGAAAGAGTTTGTTCTTTATGATTATTTCGTACCGAGCTTGTTGACCTCGTTAAAAACCAAAGGCGTATTCAAATAAATCATTATCAACGAGGGCAGAAACGTGAGCGCAGAGATATATAATAAACTTATTAGTCAGGGAATCTCCGATGTCAAGTGAAAACTATCCTGCAGCAAAGGATTGCTTTGAAAAAGCAATTGAAGTAGACAACAAGTCATTTGATGCCTACACCCATTTGGGTAATGCCTGCGCCAATTTGGAGCAGATAAAGCGGTGGAATCTTTTAAAAAGGCTCTTTCGTAATATTGTGGGTTTAACCCATTTGACGCCATGTTGCCCTAATATCTTTTGGTAATTTAGCTTTTTCGCTTGTTATGTCGGGCGAAGGGCTGCAACCGGCGTATAAGAATCAGCCTTAAACACCGCCGTCAGTAAGTTCTTTTTGAGAGCCACTTTATCAACGTTTTTGTTCAGCTCCAAGAACCGCTGCCATGCTAAATACTTATCAAGATGCTTGGTCGAAACCCCGCGAAAGTAACGGTTAATCAGATTTTCCATTCTGCTGTGATACGAATTGACGTGTTGAATGTGATATATTTTCTCGACAACACGTCTTTTTTTATTCGCGTTTGTCGCTTTGTGTGTAATTTTCCGGCCTTTCGCGAAGGCACTGAAATTCGTGGCCGCATCTGTACAAAGAATCGCGTCATCGGGGATATAGGAGCCAATGGATGTTTCAATCTCTTTATCTGTAATCCGACCCCTACCGGCGGTTTTACTTATTATCGCCCCAGCCCTGTCCATTGCAACGATGACACAGACCTGCTCATCACTGATACCTCTCTTTTTGGCTTTACCACCGCGCTTTCTTGGTTTACGAAGGCCATATCGCTTAACCTGATTCTTGCCTTTGTTCGATTCCAGAAAGAACTTTTCGTCACTTTCGATAATCCCATGCATCTCGTCCATATTGAGTGCGCAAAGGGCTGTGAGCGCCTTGTGGCGCCAATAATAAGCCGTCGATATATGAATATCCAATTCTTCAGCAACGCGCTTTAAAACAGCCTTTTCTAATAGAAGAACAATATGCTTGGCCCATTTGTCAGGATAGTGCGTTCCGGCAAGTGGGCTGCAGCTAAGGTCGTTGTAAGTCTTGTCACAGCCTTTGCATTTATATCTCTGGCGACCGCGATATTTTCCATGGCCGATGATGTGAGGTGAACCGCAATAAGGGCAGTGAGGTTTTGAAGCAAAACGCTGCTCGCGGATGTCCTGAATGTAATCGCTTACGTTGTCCGAGGATTTACGAATCATCGGATAAATGGCCTCATATATCGTCTTTTGGTCTTCGGAAGCCAGCTTTTCTATAAATTCTACGAGCTTTTTTATGTTCATCTGGGCGCCTCCAATATCAGGTGATTGTAATATACCCAGATTTTATATTCCTAACCACAATCTTTACGAAAAGAGCCAAAAAGAAACCGACGGCACCTTTTCGTGTGGTTCCGTATTATCACGTAATACCTTGAGCAACTCGTCCTTGTGTACCCATGTGTATAAGTCGAATTGAACTTGAGTAAAAAACTTCATGTATCACTCCATTTATTTATATCGGCTAGTCAAAGGATGAATCCAAAGTTTCTCCAGTTTATTTCGAGCCTTTCGGGCATAAAAGCGAAGAGCGAAATAACCCAAGCAATACCCAAAACCAAACAAAAACAAGGGCACAATTACACCAACTTGAAATTGCTGATTATTGGTAATGAACGTGGCTAAAATTGCAACAAAGAAAGTGAGTACGAGACTTAACCAAGTGATCCAAAAGGCTTGCACGTAATCAATCATTTTCATACGTATATTCACAACAGCTCCATTCTCGCTATCAAAAACCTCGCCGTAAATAACAGGTATAAAAGAAATATTACGATTATGATTCACCGGGCAGATCAGAAAACTATCGTTTCCGACTTGGCCATAAAACGGCTCCTTATACCGTCGAAATCGATACTTCGAGATTTCCTGATCCGGATGCGTGTTCACTTTGAGCTTTCTCAATACATAGTCTTTAGATTGTGATGTCTGTATACTAAATTCCATTTTCGGTATGAATCCCATATTTTTTTTACATCGTGCATTTCTGTCCATATTATAGCATATGACTCGATATTCATACAATCGCTGTGTAACGCACATGCACGAATCATAGTGTAAACGGGTATGACAGCGAAGTGGATCGGCTTTTTCAAGATTCTGCTTTCGTAAAACTCACTCAGAATGACAGTTTTCGTTGTTTTCGTGACCCCATTGTATCTTCTTTATAAACGCTAAAGCTGTCTCTCTCCACAGCAAAATAAACGATTTCAAAAACTATGGGACTTTCAGTGCGCTCAACCAGTACAAAAGGTTTTAATGTGATTCGTGGGCAAGACGGGCTTTTGCCCGCGCAGCCCACACCTTTCGGTTTTGCCAGCTTCGAGTCTGCGAGGAACAAGCAAAACCGGTAAACTGGCGGAATTTCGACAAGCTAAAAGCGCACTGCGGGGCTGTCAGTGCGCTTTGTCTCTTATATGCATTTTATTGTATCTCGATGCGGCGTGTGTTGTCGGTGTTTTTCTGGCGCGGTACGCTGACCCTTAAGATGCCGCCGTCCAGCTTGGCCGATATGCCGTCCGCCTCCGCGTCCGCGAGGTAAACCGCGCGGCTCATCGAGGCGTAACGCCGTTCGCGATGAATGTAGTTTTTGCCTTCCTCGTTCTTGCTCTCTTCGCGGTTCACCGAGATTCTCAGCGTGCCGTCGTTCATCTCAAGGCTGACATCGTCTTTGTTCACGCCGGGCAGCTCCGCTTCAATTGTGTACTCGTTATCCGTCTGCTGTACGTCCATCTTAAACGCCTCGGGTGTACGCCGTCCCGTCAGCCATGGGTCGGTAAAGAAATCGTCCAGCATGTTGTAAAAGTCTTCAAAGCCTGTGGGCGCGATGCTCCGGTTCCTCCGGCTCGTCGGTATCAAATTTGCCATAATAATCAACTCCTTTTCCTTGATTTGCATAGCATATTTTTTGTTTTTAGCACTCTCGCCCCACGAGTGCTAATTGCCTATGTCTATTTTATACCACTATATTTTGCTTTAGTCAAGGTAAGTCAAAATTTATTTACAATTTATTTTATGAGAGTTTGAGACGGTTCGCGCACTGTTTATTCGGCCTATTTCATTAGTAAAAAAAGCGGCACAATGGCCGCTGGAGACTGCCAAAAAAGTCTTGTAATATAATTCGTGGGCAAGACGGGCTCTGCCCGCGCAGCTCACACCTTGCGGGTTTGCGTAGTTTCGAGTTTGCGAGGAACAAGTAAAGCCGGTAAACTGGCGGAAAACTGTAGGTTTTTCGACAAACTAAAAGCGGCTCGCAAGCCGCTTTTAGTTATGATTCGAATATCAAAACCCGCTCATCAAGGCTGTCAAATTCCTTGTCTCCGGCCGGCATTATCGGCTTGCCAAAAGGCATCTGCGCCACCATCTTCCATTGCTTGGGCACATCCCACGCGGCGCGAACCGCGTCGTCCACGAGCGGGCTGTAATGCTGCAAAGACGCGCCCAGCCCCTCAGCTTCCAGCGCCGTCCATATCACAAACTGGTGCATCGCACTCGAATGCTGAGACCACAGCACAAAGTTTTCCGCATATAGCGGAAATTGCGCCGCAAGTGCATCCACCGCGCTTTTATCGATGAAGTACAGCACCGTGCCGTAGCCCGACGCAAACGAGCCATTCACCTTATTCTGCGTGTCGGCAAAGCGCTCCGGCTTGGTCACCTTCTTAAGTTCGTCCAGCGTCATCTGCCAGAACCTCTTGTTCGCGCTGTCAAACAGCACAACCGCGCGTGTGCTCTGCGAGTTGTACGGTGACGGCACATGCTTCACGGCGTCTCTTACAATCTCTGTGATGCGCTCGTTCGAGACGATTTTCTCATCGCTGAGCCCATATATGCTGCGCCGCCCTTTCACGGCGTCCCAAAAGCTTTTCTGCATAATATCTCCTCCGTTAATTCCCAGCCTTTGATAAAAAGTATACCCTCTTTTTGTGATAATGCAAATTAAAAACCCCGCCCGCAGGCAGGGTCTTCATCTATATTGACGGCATAAATGCCAGGGTTACACGATTTTGCTGATTTCTGTACGCAGCTGCTTGATGATTCTTTTCTCCAGTCGCGAGATGTAAGACTGCGAAATGCCGAGACAATCCGCCACCTGCTTTTGTGTCTGCTCTTTCTGCCCATTAAGGCCAAAGCGCATTTCCATTATCATCTTCTCGCGCGCGCAGAGCTTTTCTATACACGACTGCATCAGGTCCTTTTCGACGCTATCCTCGATTTCCGTATAAACCACGTCTGGCTCGGTCCCGAGGATGTCTGATAGCAGCAGCTCGTTGCCGTCCCAATCCACATTGAGCGGCTCATCGAACGACACCTCATAGCGCAGCTTGGCGTTGCGTCGAAGATACATGAGTATCTCGTTTTCGATGCAGCGCGAGGCGTAGGTCGCGAGCTTGATGTTCTTATCCACGTCAAAAGTGTTCACAGCCTTGATGAGCCCGATTGTGCCGATGGACACAAGGTCTTCAATGCCGATGCCGGTATTTTCAAACTTGCGCGCGATGTATACCACAAGGCGCAGGTTGCGTTCAATGAGTACGCGTCTGACCGATTTGTCCCCCTCCCCCAGCAGCGTTAAAAACGTCGTCTCCTCCTGACGTGTCAGCGGCGGCGGAAGTGCCTCGCTCCCGTTGATGTAGTCCGCCCTCGCAGCCAACCCCAGCCGCAGCATCACCCAGGCGATCAGTTTTTGTACCCAAAGCCTCCTCATTATTCGCTCCTTTCTTAAGTTCATCCAAAAGCTCAGTGCCCACGATAGCGCCGAAACCGCTTGGCAACGGTCGTTTTGAGATGCACACAACGGCGCGTTTTCCCTGCGGTAAGCCATGAAGCGCTGCATTGTCGAGCTCGATCCCATAGAAAACGCCCTGTCCCGCCGCGGTCGCACATGGTATGATGCGCAGGCGGTCTGTCGGCGTGGAGATTTGCCCCGATGTCAGAGCATAGAGCTTGTTATCAAGCAGCTCTCGCGCAGCCGCATGGCTTAAAAAAATGACGCTGTGCTTGGACAGCGGGTCGCGTACCATATTGCCCGAATCGACGAACGCTTTAACCGTGGTTTGCCTTTCCGCAAGCGCTAGCGTCAGCATCACCGTCCGGCTTTCACGCTTTAGAACGCGGCGCCTGACTCTGGCCAGCAGATCCGTCAGCGCAGCACCCACAAACAGCCCCAAAAGTATATAGCGCACAGGCGGACGTACGACCACTGCTCCGCCTATCGAAGCAGGCTCTCCGAAGCTGATCATACACGCATATATCGCGCCGGCCAGCACGAACGACGACGCCCAGAATGCGCATACGTTCTTCCAAAGTCCGCGTTCGCCGCGCCGCCAGTAGGCAAGCAAACACATTGCGAAACCGACCGCAACTTTAACCGTAAACATCTCCAGCCATTCGCTAAACCCGACCGCAAAACACCCGTAGATGCCGCCCAAAGCCGCCGCCATGCTGAACCTGCCCCATTTCACCGGCGTTTTTGTGAGCCGGGACGCAAGCAGAATGATGAGCAGATTGACAATAAAATTGTCGAGAAAAACAAGCTCAATATAGACCTTTTGCAACCCCACCAGACCCTTTATCTTTTGATGGGCATATTATATAGGTACTGTCACTTGATATATTGTAGAACTGCGCCCTGTGAAAAAAATAATATGGCGTATATTGAAAAAGACCGCGAGGGGACAAGCTGACTCTATCAATGTACTCGTGCAGCGAACCTGTCATCACCGTATATTGTTACGGCATTAGTTATCGTCCATCGGTAATATAGTCACAGAAATTCGCCACCTAAACGGTGTAAAATCATTGCAACAACATAAGCTGAGAGGAATGCAAAATGATTAAAAGACCCAAACGCATTAATGCGAATAACGCCAAGGCGTTGATGGAGACAGACGGCGCGTTTTTTGTAGATGTGAGAACGCCGCAGGAGTTTTCTCAAGGGCATATCCCCGGCGCATTATCGCTGCCGCTGGACACACTCCCGTCCCGTGCGGAAAAGAAGCTGCCAAATAAAGACGCTTACATCATTGTTTATTGCTTGAGCGGGATGCGCAGCCGAAGCGCCGCGAAGATGCTCTCAATAATGGGGTATCAGAACGTCCGCAATTTTGGCGCGATGCACCGCTGGGCGTAAGGACAACAGCACACCTGATTGGCAGTGCTGAATTATATGGATAATGACTATATTAAAAGTCCGAAAAAATCCTTTTGGGGCTCAAATTTAATGGATATCATTTCTCGTTTTGGTCAGAAACGCAACACGAGAAACGATTATCTGGGTTTGCATTATGAACATAATAGGAAACTCACTTAATTTTGATCATCATCATTCACTGGTTTTTATATCGTTGCCATCAACTAGTATTGCCTGAGAATTTGTTATAGGTTTTAGCGGCAACGCATCACTATAATTTGATATAATTTTTTCTACTGTTTTCTTAAATGGAAAGCAATTCTGGTGAGGTAATGGATAAAAATTTATGATGTTTAACGCTTGAAAGCTATCTAAATCAGCTGCTGCCCTGTAATCGTCCATATCTTTTACATATTCAATATCGGGAGATAGAATCACTGAGCCGGCAGATTCTCCGATATATAGTTTTCCTGATTCAATTTGCTCGATAATTATTTTATCAGCTCCAGTTCTACGAAGTTCTTGAAGCAAAAAGAAAGTATTGCCTCCCGAAACGTAAATATAATCGTTGCTTTGCAGCTTTGTTAATATAGCAGAATGTGCTGCTGTGGATACGTCCAGATCATCCACTATAAGTCCCATTTTCTCCAGTGATTTCCTGCCGGACTTTACATAGAAATTTACTTTTTCATGTAATGCAGCAGTGGGAATAAAAGTGACAGTCTTGCCTATTAAATTGGTGGATGCGAATCCCGGAAGCAGCTTTGCCACATCCTTGAACGATGAAGATAAAAACAGTTTTTTCATTACTGATGTCCTCCAGTTTGATCTATTCTATTATAATCGCATATTGTTGACATCTGTATGTCAGTTACTTAAAATAATTTTGGAGGAGTTGCTATGAAATTTGGACGACTGGTTGCAATCGTTATGTTGCTTCTGCAGAGAAAAAAAATAAACGGAAAAGAACTTGCCGAAATGTTTGAAGTATCACTTAGAACGATTTATCGCGATATCGAAGCCATTAATGCTGCGGGAATTCCGATAGTAACCACTTCCGGTATCGGAGGAGGAATCGGTATTGTGGAGCAATATAAGATCGAAAAAGGCATTTTTACAGCAGATGACATCAGTAGTATGCTAATGGGCATTGAAATTGTTCAAGGTGCATTGTCGGGCAAGAAAATTGCAAGCGCACATGCAAAATTGAAAAGCTTTGTAACAGAGGAACTAGCGGATGATATAGCTATAAAAAAAAATCAAATGATGTTTGACCTTTCCTCTTGGCTAGGCAATAAAGATTCAAACGAAGTGTTAAATACAGTAAAATCTGAAATGGAACAAAAACACACGTTATCTTTTTCCTATATCGGGCACAGAGGAAAAGAGAAACTGCATGGGATTGAACCGCACCGTCTTGTTTTTAAAGACAGCGAATGGTATTTACAGGGGTATTCAACCGTTAAACACGATTTTAGATTGTTTAAGCTTCGCAGAATGTATAGCATACAAAGCGAAGCATATACATTTGACCATCGTGTATTGCCACATCCGTTTTCGGACTTTACAGATAGGATGAGCAAAAAAACAGTTAAGACAAAGTTATTAATTGATTCTTCTGCAATTGATAGAATGCTTGATTACTGTACAATGGATGATCTTGCTGATGTAGGAGACGGCAAATTCACTGTAGACTTTAATTTTATCGAAGATGATTATGGTTATGGCATTCTAATGAGTTTTGGAAACAAGTTAACTTGTATAGAGCCAGATTATATTCGAGTTGAGTTGCAAAAACGGCTGAAAGATACTTTGGAACAATATATCATATAATTAAAGTTATATTTATATTTCATTTTTAAACTATCTGTATTATTTGTTTTTTAAGAGGCAGCAGCCAAAAACTGAAAACGTCAATCGCCAACGTATTCCTTCGCCTTATCAATGTCTACCCCCGTCTTATCGGCCACCTGCTCGATCGTCATACCGTCTTTGTAAAGCCGTCTGCAAAAGCATGGAATGCTTTCGCCCAGTTCAACGAGATTGCCGTCCGGGTCAAAAAAGCGGATGGTGCGCTGTCCCCACGCTTCTTCAGCCACGCCGTGAAGCATCTTGGGGCTATGGGACATGATATGTGCCACATCTTCTTCAAAATCTTCGGTATCGAAGCAAAGCTCAAGGCGGCTGTTTTGCCCCTTGCCGATGCCGGGCGCCTTCATCGCCGGGTCGTTATTATCCAGCTCCCATATGGAAATGCCGCATTCAAGTATCTGACAGCGGCCAAAATCGAAACGCAGCGGCTGGCGCAGCACATCGATATAAAAACGCTTCATTCCTTCGACATTCTTGGTAATCAGCACCGCCGAATCATAACGAATCATGTGTCCTCCTAAAGCTTAATTGTGGATAGTCGCACAGACCCCTGATCGACCGTCATCAGCCCCACCGTCGGGCGCATGCCGCGCGGCTCGCCAAGGCTGCCCGGGTTGTAGAGCAGCACATCGTGATGGTACTGCTCCGTCGGAATATGCGTATGTCCGAAAAGCGCCACATCCGCTTCCTTCTCCTGCGCAAACAGCGAAAGCCCCAGCAGCGACGATTTGACATTTTGCTTATGACCATGCACCAAAAGGATTTTCACGCCTTCGACAGACAATAAAAGCTCCGAATCATCAGTGGAGCTCAAGTCACAGTTGCCTCTCACGCTATAGACGGGTTTGTCCGTTCGCGCGCGGATATAGTCTGCATCGCGGCTGTAATCACCAAGGTGTAAAATCATATCCACATCAGAAAAGCGCCGAACAGCCGCTGACATCTTGATCTTGACGCCGTGTGTGTCGCTGATAATAAGTATCGTCTTCATTTGCCGAGCTTGTCCCTAAGCGCGGCCAGCGCACGCGCGCGATGGCTCAGGCTGTTCTTGATTTCCGAGGGAATCTCCGCGAAGGTTTGTCCCAGTTCGGGCACAAAAAACAGCGGATCATAGCCAAACCCGCCATTTCCCGATGGCTTATGCGCAATCACACCGCACACCTCACCGCTTGCCGTCGTCACCTTATCGCCGGACACGAGTGCCACCACGCTGACAAATCGTGCGTTGCGATCAGCTACGCCTGTAAGCTTTGCCAAAAGCTTTTTGTTGTTCGCTTCGTCATTGGCATCTTCTCCCGCATACCTTGCGGAATAAATGCCGGGCGCGCCGTCAAGCGCATCCACGCATAGCCCCGAATCATCAGCCAATGCGTCGCAGCCGGCCACTATGGCCGCTTCACGCGCTTTCTTTATCGCGTTGGCTTCAAAGCTGTCTCCGTCTTCCACGACCTCCAGTGCAATTCCCACGTCCTTAAGCGACACGATCTCGTCATAAAAATCGCCGAGTATCGCTTTTATTTCCTTGACCTTGCCCTTATTGTTCGTCGCAATCAACAGTCTCATCCTGCAAGCGCTGCCTCCTGTATCTTTTGTATCTGTGAAATGCCCTGTGCCGCGTATCTGAGCAGTTCGCCGAACTCCTCAGGCTGAATCGGACGCCGTTCACCCGTGCCCTGCACTTCGATAAAACCGCCGCTGTGCGACATCACCACATTGACGTCCGCAGCCGCGCGGCTGTCTTCCTCATAGCATAGGTCCAGCACACACGCTGACTTCACGATGCCACAGCTCACCGCCGCAATGCCGTTTACCACCGGAGAAGATGCGATCACCCCATCCTTGATCATTCTTCGCACGCACTCGCACAGCGCCACATAGCCGCCCGTGATGCCTGCCGTTCGTGTCCCGCCGTCCGCATCCATCACATCGCAGTCGATGTGGATTGTAACGCCCGGCATCAGGCTCAGATCCACCGCGCAGCGCAGGCACCGGCCAATCAGACGTCCGATTTCCGTGCTGCGCCCATCTGGGCGTTTTGTCTCGCGCGGCTTACGCATCGGCGTGCTTGCAGGCAGCATCGCGTATTCCGCCGTCAGCCAGCCCTTTCCCGTATTTTCGAGGAACGGCGGTACACCGACCTCGTACATGGCCGTGCACAAAACGGTGGTACCGCCCCACGATACCAGCGCGCTGCCGTGAGCGTTTTTCAGATATGCTTTTTGAATCGTTAGCGGCCGCAGTTGCTGTGCGGTACGGCCATCTCCTCTTATCATCTGTGTATCATTCCTTTATTCCAATGTATTAACAAACTCCGGTTTCGCCATCGTTGTCTGGGCTGTGGAAGAGTATTCCTTCCCATCCACCAGTATACGCGCCTCATCGATATTGTCAAACTGCATCAGCGTGAGCACAATACAGCGTACCAGCGCTTTTTCCCTCTCCGGCGTTTCGCTGACCGTGTTAAACTCTTGGGAGAAGTTGATGGATGCCACACCGTCATCATCCACTGTCACGCCCAGCAGCTCCGTTCCTTCCGGGAACGGGCTTCTCAGGCCGCCCTCGCCGGGTCCTTTCACGAGTTCGTTCATCGCCGCAAAAGCGTCCGCCTGGCCGCCCACATATTTTGTCACAGGCACGATCGCCGTTTCCGCCGCGTTTTGGAAATAGAGCAGCAGCTTGGATGCGTTCTCAATGTCCTCTTCAGACAGCGAACTTAACACATTTAAGTCAAATGTACCGAAAGCTGCGCTGATATCGGTGCCAAACGGCAGCGCGTCCTTACAGCCATCCTGTCGGATAACCACCTTATCGATCGTGGGGAACTCGGTTAATGTGTTGACTAGTGCAACCACCTTGCTCATCTCGTCCACAGCATCCTCAGCAGCCAGCGCGCCTTCGCTGAGCGCTATGGTAGCCACCCCTTCCGAGATAGATAGACTTAGCTCTGTTCCCTCGGCAAGTATCGGATTGAGCCCCAAATACTCCAGCTGCGAATCGGCATTGGAATTTCCTATGAGCTGAGATACGGTCGCCGCGCCGATGCCCTCCACCCATTCTATCTGCTTCATCACGGGCACGATATAACCGTAATCGTCCTCGAGATAAAGAACGGTATCTCTCATATTGGCGTCAGTATCCTCTATATTGGCCGCCGGTATTTCTTCATATGGTTCTTCTTCCTTCGCGCCGCCGCATCCAACCAGTCCAATAACTAAGAATATTGCGAACAGCGTTGCCAGTGCTCTTTTCAGCATACCCATTCCTCCCCCTGTGTGCTTTTTTATAAATATATTAGGAGAAGTGAACGCATATGATTATATCCGGCTGTTTTATCCCGCTAGATATCGGATATTTGACCTGCCGTATGTCGTACCCCATCCGGATTTACATGAACCACGACGTCGATAACCTCCGGGTATACGCTGCGTATAGCATCTCGTGCCGCGTCGGCAATGGCGTGCCCTTCGCTCACGCTGATACTGCCGCAAACCTCAATGGCCGCATCCACAAGCAGCCCGCGCCCCATTCGGCGGCATTTGAGCCAGCTTAATGCTTTCACGCCGGGTGGCGATGCCGCAAGCTCTCGCATCGCACCCATTGTCTCGTCATCGGGGGCTGCATCCAACAGCATGCGGCTGGCTTCAGTGATGATGGAGACCGCGGTTTTGATAATCACGCCGCTGATCAATATCGCCACCACCGATTCCGAATAAACGCTGAGTGCTTCTACGCCCGAAAGCTGCCCGATAAAGGCCAGACCAATCGCCAAGGCCGCGCCTGATGTCGCAAAAAGGTCGTTTCGGTGATCCATCGCGTTGGTGATCACGGCGATAGAATTCAGCCGTTTTCCCGCGGAATATGTGATCCTAAACATCACGGCTTTCACCGCGATGGATACGAGCGCCGCTCCGAGCGCGTAAACACTTGGCTGCCCTGCTTCCCTGGCGATGATCGCATTTACCGCTTCGTACACGATGTACCCCGTGGCCGCAGCAACAATCACGCCGACGAGCAATGAAACAAGCGCTTCCATCTTGCCATGGCCGTAATGATGGTTATTGTCTTTGGGTTTAAGCGCGTAACGCAGCCCCAAAAGCACGACGACAGTGTTGATCACATCGCCCGCCGAGTTAAACGCGTCGGCCTTAAGCGCTTCGCTGTCCGTCCAAAAGCCCACCGAGCCTTTAAGCAGCAGTAGTATGATATTTCCGATAAAGCAAATCGTGATGATTTTAACGCCTTCGTCCCTTTGCACGCCAATTACCTCGAACACCGTAAGAATTCGCAGCACCATAATAATGCCGTCATTATCTTATCAATTCTTGGCAAATAGTAAAAGGAAAAATTCGACGGGTACCATTAATATGGATACCGGATATTTCCTTATCCCGATAAATATTCTTTTTTCGTTTTTTGATGTACAATAAGGTTAAATGAATGGGAGGTGTCTTCTATGAAAAGTTCGCCCTCATATAAGCGTCCTTACGATTTCGCAATTCGTCTCATACTGAGCACAATCTTGTGTGTGCTTCTGTTTTTCCCGTTTTTGTGGTTTGTGTTCTTTTTGGGTGCAGAAAAGCTTCTCATCGCATTGATTGTGGTAACCCTATTGCTGATCGTGATTTGGTTTCCTTACGAAAAGACAATAAAAAAGCCGCCCATCAAAAACAATGAACCGACTTAATTTGGATATGCGGCTTGTCCGGTTGTCACATCACAGAGCTTGCCCTGTTTAAGCAGTTCATTGACCTCATCCTTGGAATAGATCATCACCTGATCGTCGAGTCCGTCGTCCGGCGCGAACACCAAATCGCTGTCCCAAGTACCGACCAGCCTATAAACGCGGCCGCGTTTCGTGATTACAGTCATGAATGTATTCCTCCACCTATATAGTTTCATTAAGCCACTTTATGCACATAATAGCAAGAGGTAAAATTAAGCATTTACACTTTTTAACGGTTTTTGTGGTCATGAGTGATTCTATCACATAGTTTTTGTTTAAATAAAAAGAGCCGTGTAACATTTCCTTACAACGGCTCTAATACAATTCAAAAAATCAGCTTGTCCTTTTTACGCGCGTTCCATGTAATCGCCGGTACGCGTATCCACGCGGATCTTGTCGCCCTGATTGACGAACAGCGGCACCATGATTTTCGCGCCTGTTTCGAGGATCGCGGGCTTGTTGCCCGAGGTGGCTGTGTCACCCTTGAACCCGGGATCAGTCTCGGCAATCACCAGCTCCACAAAGTTCGGCGGCTCCACCGAGAATGCCACGCCTTTGAAGAACTTAATCGTGACAGGCATGTTCTCTTTGATATAGTTGAGCGCGTCCTCCACCTGTGTGTGGTTAAGGGGCAGCTGCTCGTATGTTTCGTTGTCCATGAAATAATACAGCTCGCCGTCGCTGTAGAGATATTCCATCGTTTTTGTTTCCACATGCGCTTTGGGGAACTTTTCGGATGGGTTAAATGTTTTCTCAAGCACACTCCCGGTCATGACATTCTTGATCTTGGTGCGCACAAACGCGGCGCCCTTTCCGGGTTTAACGTGTTGAAAATCAACAATAACCCAGACCTGACCGTCAATTTCTATCGTCAGGCCCTTTCTGAAATCTCCGGCTGAAACCATGCTAAACCTCCAAGCAAATTATAGGATTATCAGATCACGCGGCGCTGTCGTTAAATTGACACTGCCGCCGTCCTTAATGACACATAAGTCCTCAATGCGCACGCCGAACCGGCCTTTTAAATAAATACCCGGCTCCACCGTAACCACCATACCGTCCGCAAGCGTCGCTTGCGATATCTCGTTAAGCGACGGCGCTTCGTGTATGAAAAGCCCCACACCGTGGCCAAGGCCATGGCCGAAGGCCTGCGCATATCCATACTGCGCGATATAGCTTCTCGCTGCCGCATCCGCATCACGAGCCGCGATGCCGCTTTTGAGCATTTCCAGCGCGATATCGCCTGCGCATTTCACTATATCATATACTTTTTGCTGTTCTTTGTCTATATCCAATATGCCCACGGTACGAGTAAAATCCGAGCAATACCCGCCGAACCGGCAACCGTAATCCATCGTTACAAAATCACCCGCTATTATCTTGCGATTGGTGGGTGTCGCATGCGGCAGGCTCGAATTCGGGCCCGACGCGACAATGGGTGCAAATGCGGCTTCCGCACCGTTTTTGTTCATATAGTAGACGATTTCGGCCTTGATGTCCATCTCCGTCATGCCCGGGCGTATGAGCTTGCACAGATGAGAAAAAAGCTCATCGTTATGACGCGCACCTTTGGCGATGAGCGAAAGCTCCTCCTCGTCTTTGACGACACGCTGCGCTTCGATAACGTCCGAGATATCCACGATATTCGTCTCGTCGATGTGCTGTAAAAAAGCTTTGTACGCCGAATAAGATACGTCTGAGAGATCAACTCCGAGTCTTTTGCCGCTTTTCTTCGCGTGCTCGAAAATGACCGCATGGCGAGCAGGGGCTTTGGTTTCTACAACCGCGAAGTCCGTTTCGGCTTCGGCCTGCTCCGCGTACCGAAAATCAGTAAACAGATACTTTTCGCCGGGTGCAATCAGCAGCTCGCTGCTGGAACCTGAGTATCCCGAATAATATCGTATGTTCTCATCCGTTATAATAAGCGCAGCATCCACGCCTTTTCTTATCATGGCTTCTCGAAGCGCTTTTATTCTCATCCCTTTGTCCTCGCCTCCATATACAGCCTCTTCATCTCCACCGCATCTTCAGCCATTGTCCCGCGCGACTCACATATCAGCGTGGGCTCCAAGCCACGCTTCACGATCTGCGCGGCAAGCGGCGCAAAGTCCGGACCGTATTGGGTGTCCGCAAACGTGCGGTGCATCTTCTCTCCCGCCGCCGTATACTCGATGCGCGAAAAATGCACATGGAACCTCTTTGCACGTTCCCCGCCAAGTCCGGATTCCAGCATGTCCAGCACAGCGGCAAAATCCGCTTCGGTTTTGAGTGCACCGTGGCCGCGTGCGTGCAAATGCCCAAAGTCGATGGCAGGCACGAGCCGCTCGTCCAGCTTGCACAGTTCGATCACCTCATCCATGTCACCGATCTGTTTTATTCTGCCCATCGTTTCGGGACATATTTGCACATCGAAAAGCCCCGCCGATTCGAGGCCTTCCAGTATGTCTTCAAGCGCGTTTTTAGCGCGCGCGAAGGCTTCTTCACATTTGAGTTTACCAAGAGAACCCGTATGGAACACAACGCGCCGTGCCCCCATCCAGCGTGCGGCTGTGACCGACTGCAGAAAATAACGCGCGTTGCCCTCCTGTTTTTGTGACTCATCCGTCGCAAGGTTAATGTAATAAGGTGCGTGCACGCTTAATACCACGCCATACAGAGCGGCCTTCTCGCCGATTTTCTCCGCGGCAGCCTGCCCGACACGCACGCCGCGCCCGAACGAATATTCAAAAGCATTCAGCCCCATATTGAAAAGCCATTCAAACGCTTCATAGGTGTTCTTATGGCCTTGCTCGTAAAAGCTGTCCGAGTTGCCCGCTGGCCCAAAAAATATCATACAACCATATTACTCAATGCGTTCCTCAAAGTCCAGAGTTTTTCGAAAGCTCTGCGGCAAGCTTGGCAATGGCTTTGCTTTCTATGCGCGATACATAGGAACGAGATATACCCGTCTTATACGCGATCTCACGCTGCGTCTGCGGCCGCGTGCCGCCAAGGCCATAACGCATCTCGATGACGGCCTTTTCGCGCCGCGTCAGGCACTTGCCAAGCAAACCGTAAAGCTTGCCTGTCTGTATCGCCAGCTCCGCCTGCTCCGCCACCAAATCCTCGCGTGTACCAAGAATATCGATGAGTGAAATCTCGTTACCCTCTTTATCTACGCCAATGGGATCACTGAGAGATACCTCGCACTTTATCTTTTTGCTTGATCTTAAGGCCATGAGAACTTCGTTCTCTATGCATTTGGCCGCATAGGTGGCAAGCTGTGTGCCTTTTTTGGGCAGAAATGAATTAACTGCCTTGATAAGGCCGATTGTACCGATCGATATCAGGTCGTCATTGGACAGCGTTGTATTCTGATACTTTTTAACAATGTGAGCGACGAGACGCAGGTTATGTTCCACAAGCTTATGCCTCGCGGCTTCATCCCCTTGTGCGCTCGCTT
>JAEWQS010000023.1 GCA_023399095.1 Bacillota bacterium | reverse complement strand
CAAATTTTATAAGTTGGCTACTTAATAGCCGTGTGCGGCAGCCGCACATCACACTTGTGAAACAATCAATAAGAGTAGTAAAAGTAATTCCTTGCTATATAGACTCTGCCTATTAAAGCTTTCAGCTGTCCCGCGTGGGTATTATGCCTGCCGGAAATGCTGGTTTTATGAGATTGAACGCTCAAGTGGATGCGGCCAAAAAGCACATCGTACTTTGAAGCGTTTTTTATTTTGGGTCGTACGAGGTTTATAGAAAGGCTTAAATTGAATGGAACAAAAACTTAAACTATACGGGTTTAACAACCTCACAAAATCACTGAGCTTTAACATATTCGATGTGTGTTATGCAAAAAGCGAACGTGAACAGCGTGAATATATCGCCTATGTTGACGAGCAATATAACTCGGACCGTTTAACGGGCATACTTGAATCTGTGACGACGATGATTAACGCGCAGGTCTTGAGCATATCCAAACAGGATTACGATCCTCAGGGAGCCAGCGTGACTTTTCTGATTGCGGAGGATTCGCTTTCGGGACTTCGCACGCGCGGTGATACGGTGGTGGCGCATCTGGATAAAAGCCATGTCACGGTGCATACGTATCCCGAATTTCATCCTGAGACCTCCATTGCGACATTTCGCGTGGATATCGATGTGGCGACATGCGGCGAGATTACACCTTTGCTGACGCTGGATTATTTGATTGGGAGCTTCGATTCTGATATCATAACCATGGATTACCGTGTGAGAGGCTTTACACGTGACCTTGACGGCAAGAAGCTGTTTATCGATCATGATATCACCTCGATTCAGGAGTTTATCGCTGAGCCGACACTGGAAAAGTATGATGCGATTGATATCAACGTGTATCAGGCGAACCTTTTTCATACGAAAATGCTTATCAAAGAGATGGACTTGCAGAACTATCTTTTTAACAAGGACGTGCATGAGCTGCCGCCGAGAGAGCGGCTGGAGATCACGAGCAACCTGCGGCGCGAAATGATCGATATATTCAGCGGAAAGAACGTATACTAGGAGAATGCCGAATGAATCAGCATCTCCTTAAAACGGTGGAGGCAGATGAAAGAATTTGACCAGACGAGAGCTCCTATACTCGAAGCATTAAAGGCGCATAAGGCCGCGAGAGTCGTGCCTTTTGATGTCCCCGGCCATAAACAGGGGCGGGGAAATCCGGAACTGACGGCCTTTCTCGGACGTGCGTGCCTTGAGGCAGACGTTAACTCGAGCAAACCGCTGGATAATCTGTGTCATCCCGTTTCGGTAATCAAGGAGGCGGAAGCGCTCGCAGCCCAGGCTTTTGGTGCCGCAAACGCTTTTTTTATGGTCAGCGGTACGACGTCCGCAGTGCAAAGCATGGTGCTTTCAGTATGCAAGCACGGCGACGAGATCATACTGCCGCGCAATGTGCACCGCAGTGTGATCGGCGCGCTGGTGCTGTGCGGCGCCACGCCCGTTTATGTGAACCCGCAGACGAATGAACGGCTGGGCATAGCGCTTGGCATGTCGGTTGAAGACGTGAAAAAAGCGATAGAGGCGCACCCTAATGCCAAGGCCGTGCTTGTCAACAACCCCACCTATTATGGCATCTGCTCGGATATCAGACAGATTACGAATTTGGCGCATGCGCATGGCATGGCGGTGCTGGCGGACGAAGCGCACGGCACACATTTTTCTTTTGGACATAATATGCCTGTGAGCGCGATGGCAGCAGGAGCAGATATGGCGAGCATCAGCATGCACAAATCCGGCGGTTCGCTTACACAGAGTTCTATACTGGTTACGGGGCCACGTATAAATGCGGGGCATGTGCGCCAGATTATCGGGTTGACTCAGACGACAAGCGGGTCTTATCTGCTGATGTCTAGCCTTGATATTTCTCGCAAGAATTTAGCCTTGAACGGCAAAGGGATATTCACCAAGGTATGCGACCTTGCGCAGTACGCGCGTGACGAGATCAGCGAGATTGGTGATTATTACGCTTATGCGCGTGAAATTGTCAACGGCGATACGATATTCGATTATGATCCGACAAAGTTGTCTATTAATACACTGGATATCGGGCTAGCGGGTGTCGAGGTCTATGACATCCTGCGCGATGAATATGACATACAAGTAGAATTCGGTGATATTGCCAACATTCTCGCCTACATTTCCGTGGGAGACCGCGATCGCGATATCGAACGGCTTGTGAGCGCGCTTGCAGAGATACGCCGCCGCTATAAGAAAAGCAAAAGCGGCATGATGCGTATGGAATACATCAGCCCGCAGGTGGCAGCCACGCCGCAGGAGGCGTTTTACGCTGAGAAGCATTCTGTACCCATTGAGAAAAGCGCAGGTGAAATCTGTGCGGAATCCGTGATGTGTTATCCGCCGGGCATCCCGATACTCGCGCCGGGAGAGCGTATCACCGAAGAGATTCTTGAATACATACGCTATATGAAGGAAAAAGGCGGCTCGCTGACAGGGCCTGAGGATTTAAGCATTAAGCGTCTTAACGTATTGAAAGGAAAGTAAGCTATGCATCTGACATTCACAGAAAAGCATACGAAGAACGTGGGCCTCTGCATCGACGTAGAGAAGCAGATATATAGTGCACAAAGCCGTTTTCAGCGCATCGATTTATTTGAGACGCAGGAGTTTGGGCGTATGCTCACGCTGGACGGCTTCTTGATGCTCACCGAAAAAGATGAGTTCATCTATCATGAGATGATTGTGCATGTACCGCTTGCGGTACATCCAGCCGCGAAGAATATTTTGATAATCGGCGGAGGAGACGGCGGCGCTGTACGCGAGCTTTGCCGTTACCAAAGTGTCGAAAATATCGACCTAGTAGAGATTGATGAAGACGTGGTCAAGGTCTGCAAAGAATTCATGCCGGGTGTGGCGTGCAGCATGGACGAAGAACGCGTCCATGTCCACTTCGAGGACGGGTTGCGCTTTATCCGCCGTTTCAGCGACCATTACGATGTGATCATCGTAGACTCAACCGATCCGTTCGGGCCGGGTGAGGGTCTGTTTACAAAGGAGTTTTATGGCAACTGCTTCAAAGCGCTCAGAGATGACGGCATACTCGTTAACCAGCATGAAAACCCTTTCTATACGGAAGACGCGATAGCTGTCCGGCAGATACATAAGCGCATTGTGCAAAGCTTCCCGTTAAGCCGCTTGTTTCAGGCGCATATTCCGACATACCCATCGGGGCATTGGCTTTTCGGTTTTTCGTCAAAGAAATATCATCCCGTTCAAGATTTGAATGCGCAAAGCTGGAACGCTTTGGGCTTAAAAACACGCTATTACAACACCAATCTGCATAAGGCGGCGTTCGCGCTGCCAACCTATGTAGAGGACATCATAAAGGATGTGGAAGATGGAAGCATTCCTCGGCTGTGACAAGCCTTATGAAACCGCGGATACTGTGATATTCGGCGCACCGTTCGATTCCACGACGAGCTATCGGCCCGGCACGCGTTTTGCGAGCCGTACCATGCGCGCGGAATCCTATGCGCTGGAAACCTACAGTCCATATCTGGATGCAGACGTTGAAGATCTGGCTGTCCACGACAGTGGCGACTTGGAGCTTTGCTTCGGCGATACAAAAATTGCACTGCAGGCCATTGAGGATAAAGCCGCAACGATACTCGCCGACGGTAAACGTCCTGTGATGATCGGCGGGGAACATCTTGTCACGCTGGGTGCTGTGCGTGCGGCTGCCAAGCGTTACCCTGATTTGCATGTGATCCACTTCGATGCGCATACAGATTTGCGAGAAGAATACCTTGGGGTTGAGCTATCGCACGCCACGGTGATGCGCCGTGTGT
Source organism: Bacillota bacterium (assembly GCA_023399095.1). GTDB lineage: Bacteria > Bacillota > Clostridia > Christensenellales > SZUA-584 > SZUA-584. Next base: position 23,494 of record JAEWQS010000023.1, on the reverse strand, counting down.
GGGATATACTCGGCGATGGACGTATCTGCCAGTTTGGCATCCGTTCAGGGCTCAAAGAGGAGTTCGAATGGGGCAAGGTGCATACGAAACTCCAAAAGTTTAACTTTGACGGGCTTAATGGCGTGGTGAAGAGTCTTGCGGGAAAGCCTGTTTATTTCACGATTGATCTTGATGTGCTGGATCCGTCTGTGTTACCAGGCACGGGGACACCTGAACCGGGCGGCGTCAGCTTCATGCAGCTTTTAGAAGCGGTTCATGCGGTCTGCAATCCGCTCAATATTGTCGCCTGCGACATAAACGAGCTCAGTCCGGTATACGACCAAAGCGGCATTGCCACGGCTGCCGCACTGAAAATATTGCGTGAGTTGCTCATCGCAATAAGCCACTAAGACAAAAGGGGAGGAGAATTGATATGGGTAAAGCGTTAATTATCGGATGCGGGGGTGTGGCGAGCGTCACCATACACAAATGCTGCCAGAACCCCGAAGTGTTTGAAGAGATATGTATTGCAAGCCGCACAGTTTCCAAGTGTGACGCGCTCAAAAATAAGCTGGACGGCGGAAAAACAAAGATCACCACGGCACAGGTGGATGCTGACAACGTGGACGAGCTGGTGGCGCTGATAGAGTCATACAAACCGGATGTGGTCATCAATCTCGCGCTGCCATATCAGGACCTAACCATCATGGACGCGTGCCTTGCCACCAAGACCAACTATGTGGACACGGCGAACTATGAGCCGCCGGATACAGCTAAGTTCGAATATAGCTGGCAGTGGGCATACCGCGAGCGCTTCAAGCAAGCGGGCATCACAGCGCTGCTGGGATGTGGGTTCGATCCGGGCGTCACAGGCGTATTCTCCGCATATGCACAGAAACACTATTTCGATGAGATCCATGAGATTGATATACTCGACTGCAACGGCGGTGACCACGGCTATCCGTTCGCAACGAATTTTAACCCTGAGATCAATATTCGTGAGGTGACAGCAAAGGGCAGTTATATCGAAGACGGCAAATGGGTGGAAACGGAGCCCATGGAAATCAAGCGCGTCTATGATTTCGCTGAGGTGGGCGTGAAGGACATGTATCTGCTGCACCATGAGGAGCTAGAAAGCCTTGCGATCAATATCAAGGGCATCAAACGCATCCGCTTCTTTATGACGTTCGGACAGAGCTATCTGACGCACCTCAAATGCCTCGAAAACGTGGGCATGACATCGATAGAGCCGATCGATTATCACGGGCAGAAGATCATTCCGCTGCAATTTTTAAAAGCGGTACTGCCCGATCCGGCTTCTCTGGGGCCGCGCACGGTGGGTAAGACAAACATCGGCTGCATATTTAAGGGACTCAAGGATGGCAAGGAATGCCGTTACTACGTCTACAATGTCTGTGACCATCAAGACGCTTACCGAGAGGTGGGCAGTCAGGCCATCAGCTATACCACGGGAGTGCCCGCGATGATCGGAGCTATGCTGTTGATGCAGGGCACTTGGAGTGGTGCGGGCGTATTCAACGTGGAGGAATTCGATCCGGATCCCTTCATGGATGCGCTCAACAAATGGGGCTTGCCGTGGCAGGAAGACTTTAATCCGGCAATGGTAGACTGATGGAAGATTGGCTTTTGCAGCTGCCCACGCCTTGTTATGTGGTGGACGAGCGCAGACTCATCAAAAACCTTGAGCGGCTGTCATATGTTATGAAGCGAAGCGGCTGTCGCATACTGCTTGCGCAAAAAGCGTTTGCGATGCATAGCCTGTATCCGCTGATCAGCCGTTATCTTTGCGGTACATCGGCAAGCGGGCTTTATGAAGCGCGCCTTGGCGCGGAGATGTTTGTCGGCGAAACGCATGTCTATTCACCTGCTTATAAAAATGAGGATATTGAAGAATTGACGCGCCTCTGCTGCCATATCATTTTCAATTCGTTCGACCAATGGCGCCGCTTTGGCAAGCGTGCAGTTGACGCGGGCTGTTCGTGCGGGCTGCGGCTCAATCCCGAATGCTCCACACAGGATCATGCGATATACGACCCTTGCGCGCCAAAATCGCGGCTTGGCACGACGATAGAAAATTTCGAGCCAGATGCGCTGAAAGGCTTATCCGGCTTTCATATGCATACGCTTTGTGAGCAGAATTCGGACGCGCTGGCGGTCACGCTGCAAGCAGCCGAAAAGAAATTCGGCGCCTATTTTCATGGAATGAGATGGCTCAATCTCGGCGGCGGCCATCATATCACCCGCGAAGATTACGAAGTGGAACGGCTAATCGCTGAACTCATCAGGCTGAGAGATAAATACGACGTGCAGGTCTATCTGGAGCCCGGCGAAGCGGTGGCGCTTAACACGGGATATCTCGTCTCAAGCGTACTGGATATCGTACACAACGGTATGGATATCGCAATTCTCGACACATCGGCGGCTTGCCATATGCCGGACGTGCTGGAAATGCCGTACCGCCCCGATATCATCGGCGCGAGAAAGCCGGGGGAGAAGCCGCATACATACCGCCTTGGCGGCCCCACCTGCCTTGCGGGCGATATCATCGGAGATTATGCTTTTGATCACCAACTAAAAATCGGCGACAAACTCGTTTTCTGCGATATGGCGCACTATACGATGGTCAAGAACAACACGTTCAACGGCATGCCGCTGCCGTCTATTGTGATTCGTACCACAGACGGACAAAACAAGATTGTTCGTGATTTTGGTTATGACGATTTTAAAACACGGCTTTCGTGAATCCATATTCTACAATCCTTTTCAGTCTATTCATGGGATGATTTGCTACGCTAAGCATGACATAATAGAATAAGTGAAAATTGAGAGCTTTCGCGGCTCCTTTTTTTATAAATGACTTTACTTATAGAAAAATTTAAATTATACTTGTTTTGTACAAGTACAATACAAGAACGGACAGGTATTATGGAAAATACAGAAACGGTTAAAAACAAAATCGTCCAGGCTGCAGAGGAACTGTTAAAGGAAAAAGACATCGAGTCGATCACAAGCAGGGATATAGCGGCCAAAGCGCAGGTAAGTCTGGGAAATATTAACTATCACTTCAAATCGAAGGATGAGCTGCTCTCGGTAGCGGTACAGCAGAAATTCTTTGATACCGTTCAGCTTTATCAGCGAAAGAGAACAGATATTAAAAATCCCAAAGAAGAATTGAAACAAATCACGGAAGAGTTTTTTACTCACTTAATGAAATACAAAAGAATCGGCCGTTTCGTGCTGAAATACAAACTGACGAACCGGACGTTTAATTCGGAAAGATTCTTGATGCCTTATATCGCAAAGCATTATGAAGACAAGCAGATTAGCCCTCTTCGTATTAAGCTAAAAGCCATGCAGATCAATTCTGTGGTTTCGGTGGCGTATTTTAATAGCGAGGAGTTTTTCAAATACACTGACCTGGATTTAAGAAATGAGGACGATGTAAAAAAAATGATTGCAAACTTAATAGACAGCATATTGGAAGAATAGCGGAGGTGTGAAATGAAAAAGGGCAAACTCGTTAAAAGGATAGTCTGGCTGTCGTTACTTGTTGTTATGGTCGCTATCATTGGGTACTATACGGTTGAGGTGTTTGTCGCGAGAGCCAATACACAAAACATCGTGGATAGTTATATTGGGCAGATTGAGGTCACGCTCGATCAGCTTTCCGACAGACAAATCGAAATATTATTGGCTGTGGAAGACCCCAGCTTTTACGAGCACAAAGGGGTAGACTTTGCCACGCCTGGTGCTGGCTGGACGACAATCACACAAGGGCTTGCCAAGAAATTTTATTTTAAAGATTTTCAGCAGGGCTTGATGAAGATTAAGCAATCGCTTTGCGCGCTTTTTGCGCTTGACACATTGGTGAATAAGGATACGCAGCTTACGCTTTATATCAACATCATGTATTATGGAAACGGCATTTACGGGCTCCAAAATGCTGCAGAATTCTATTACGGTAAAACAGTATCTGAGTTAAGCGAGGAAGAATACATTTCGCTGATTGGCAGCATAGTCAGCCCGGAAGAGCTTAATGTGCGCGATCATCCGGATGACAACGCTGTAAGAATGAACCGAATTAAAAAGGTATTGTCCGGTGCGTATACGCCCAGCAGCTTGTTTGACATATACTACGAAGACGCAGATGAGGTTTAGTAAATCGAACGGTATACGAATCCTCTGATTGCTTTGGGGGATTCTTTTATAAAAAAACAGAATGCCAATCGGCATTCTGAGAGATTCTTTTGTAGATGATATATGGGATGTATTTTTGAATTCATAGGGGTTTGCTTGTCAGCAGCACTTCTGATCGCAACCGCCGCCAAAGCCGCCGCACATGCACAGCAGCAGTATGGGCCATATTCCACCCATGTCGTTTCCTCCGCAGGTATTGTTATCACATCCGCAGCCGCCGCCGAATCCACCGCACATGCACAGCAGCAGGATGATCCATATCATAGAATTGTTGTTTCCGAATAATCCATTCATTCTTGTATTCCTCCTTAATTATATTGTTAATTTACTATATGCCAATTTGGGAATATGGTTCGTCATAAATATCAGATATAATTATCTTTTGTTTATTTATTTACCACGTAAAAGCATATGTTTTAATATAGAAGGGAAAAGAAGGAAGAGCAGATGGACTTATCTGATGTTTTTAAATCACTGGGTGACCCCAATCGTTTAAGAATATTGAGCTTGATCGCAACCAAAGAGCTCTGTGTTTGCATGATCGCTGAGGTGCTGGGCGTGTCTCAGCCTTCTGTATCCAAGCATCTGAACAGGCTTCGTTACTCAAATATCATCAAATGTCGGAAAATATCCCAGTGGTGCTTTTACAGCCTGAGTGATGCTTTTAAATCAAGATGCCCAGAGCTGTTGAATTTTTTGTTCAAAGAGTGGGAGAATAGCGAGCAACATCAGAAAGATACGTATAAACTAGAATATTTGAAAAAAACGTACAGCTGCTGCCAGCAGATGCTCATCGCAGCGCAAATAAATGAAAGTGAAAAACCACCGAATTGATCGATGGCTTTTCATATAAAATCCTATGCCCTGTTGTCTGAACAAGATGTCAATAGCTTGTGCTGTCTAACCATGATGTAAAACTTGATGAAAAAACATAAGATGTCAAAAGCGTATTTACTGTATATTTTGGCTTAAAAGGATGTCTTTTAAAGCCCACATTTCGACTAATATATTAGACTTAAACCAACATATTGTCAAGAAAAAGTGCGATAAAACCGCGAAAAATCGAAAATTGACTCTGTTATGTCATGATATTATATGTGGTTTGAGAATCGAAATTTACATACATAGCCTAATAGAGTATGATTGTCTAAAATTATGATTGACTTTGGAGTGTCTTTACAGCTTCCTGAAATTTCGCATTTTCCTGAAGCGGTTTATATACGTCATCGGTGAGTAAGCTGTCACAAGTTATTTTTCGGATATGCTGCAGCATGGCATACATAGTTTCCGCATTCATATCCAATTCAGAATAAAGCGTATGCCCAAAGGGCTTAACATTCTTGCTTAATGTTGATGCAAGCCTCAGCAAGTGATCTGCGGCCAAATCAGTCTGGTTATCACGTAAATAGACGCTGGCAAACAGCTTATCACTTAATGCGTATGGGTAATCCATGAGCGTTGCGAGTTGTTTGTGTATTTCGCATATGTGGAGGGCCTCAGATGTATCGGGTGAGTATTCCTTTTTGATTAATCGATTTAAGCACATTTCTGCCTTTTGAAAAGCCAGATAAAGACAAGCCTGTATGATCAGCTTTGCCTGTTCCAAATCTCCGCGCATTTCATATAAAGATGCCTTCATAAGCTGTGTATCAGGTAATGGGTCGGGGAAACGCTCAAGCAGCTTTTCCGCGCGATCCAGTTCGTTATCCTCCAAGCATAATCCCGCGAGCAGAAACGCTGCAGAAGCAAAAAACTGTGCATCGCCGCTTTCTACCACCGACTCAAACAATTTCTTCGCAAGCTGTCTGTTTGCCTCTTTTTCCGTTTCGCTTTCCATTTTAAACCCGCATAATACAGAGGCCATATGAAACTGAAGTGACGGGTTTTCGGGATAAGAATGTAGAATTTCCTGTATTCGTTTTAAAGCTGTTTTTCCGCCATCTTTTGATGATAAAGATACCACTTCAGCGACAAAAGCAGTGGCTTGCTCATCCGTGAGCTTGGGGCAGAAATTCAACAGGGTATCAACATTCGTGCCCAGTGCCCGAGCAATAGGTGCAAGCAAGGTGATGTCGGGATAACTCGTATTCGTTTCCCACTTGCTGACTGCCGGTGTGGAAACACCCACAGCGTTTGCGAGCTGCTCCTGAGTAAACCCCTTTTTCCTCCGAAGCTCTGATATCGTTTTTCCTATATAAATTTCCATTGTATCCTCCAAATCATATCCGTCTTAGGCTCATATTATATAGCCACTGGAACAGTCAAATTATAGAACACTTTAGCCATCTAAACAATGGATGGAGAGTTAATCATACAGCTCAATATATTAACTGCTGGTTAATTAACAACACACAGAATAAACGGGAAATAAAAAATCTGGATTTGATAATCAAACCCAGATTTTTGGTGCCGGTGGTCGGACTCGAACCGACACGGTATCGCTACCAACGGATTTTGAGTCCGTCACGTCTGCCAATTCCATCACACCGGCAAGTGGGACTTTGTTAATATAGCATATACAAAAAACACCGTCAAGATAGTCGCTCATACTTTTCGGATTGGTTTTTTAATTGATCTTTTATTGGTGCTTTTATGAAAGAAACAATATAAAGATAAAAAAAGGGGCAAACACAGTCAACTGTTTGCCGAAATAAATAGGGAGATGAGTCGTATCAAAGTCGTAATGCATTAGAAAAATGCCGACGGATACGCTTTTTAATAACATAAACACACTAAAAATTATTGTATCACAAGTTGTGCTAAATTTCCTTCTAAATTTTATAATTTAGTTGTTGTTTTATAGCAAATGAGAACTTTTTACTTGGCGCAGTTCGCTAATTTATAAATTTGGACATAATTATAATATGAATAGTTAATTTAGAGACGAAAGAGGAAAAGAATATGAATAATAATCAATATAATATGTTTCCGCTTCCGGTCTTTTTTGTCGACGTAAAGAACGGCAAAATTTTATTATCTAACGATTTGGCAATAAAAAATGGTATTCACGTTGGTGCTGACTTTTATAAAATGCTTGAGAAAAAATCACTTTTCAGCATGATTGTTAAAGACCGAAAAAAACCCGTTAGAAAAGAAACATTATTAAATATTGATAACAATCATTTTCATGCGATCATCGATATAAATGATGTGACATATGATGGCGAGACTGCGCTGTTGATAGTGCTCTCTGAGATAAAACCCATGTCGCTGTTAAGCAAACAGGAAACCATTGATCAGATCTGTGAGGCATATATAAAAAATGATAAGAATCCGCTTTTTGATTTTTTGCGTATCACAGCTCAGAGCGTGGGCGCTTTTAGTGCGGCTTTGTATGAAAAAAAGAATGGACGTTATTCAATATCGGATGAGTGGCGTGATAGGAAGTGCGTCTGTGTGCCCATGCTCAGCTCTGATTTTGACCGCCATCCGACTCATGAAACAAAAAGGCTTCTGGAAGTGAAGCGCGCAGCAGATATGTTTTATGTGCCGTATAAAAAGAAATACGGCATACAAGGTGTTGCCATGTACTTCTACGCAAGAGAAATTGATGACGCCTATAGAGAAAGAATCAAAAAATACATTGATATCTATAAGTTGCTTGCGCAAGATGAACCCGAAAGCATCATGGCAGCAGTTAAGAAGGGACTTGAACGAATTGAGCAAAGTGTTGGCATCTGGGATTTAGAAACAAAAGAATTGCTGTATCAAAATAAAGCTTTTCGTGAAAAATTTGGTTCAGGCAACGCACAATTGCTTGCAAGCCGGCTTCCAAGGGATTATAAACTCGGAGCAGGGCCAAACCTCGTCTATTCAGATTCGGCAGGGCGAAGCTATTGTATGTCACACACAAAAACGCGGCACGGCAGACGCAAGCTAATCACAACGGTCATTTGCAATATCACGAGATATAAAAAGGCGGAAAACAGGCTGGAGGTGCTGGCGAGGACAGATGCGCTGACGGGTCTAAATAACAGACGCGCGGGTCTGGAAATACTTGAAAATGTTTATAAGCAATGCAAAATAGACGGAAAACCATTAACCGTATGCTTCGCCGATATTGATGGATTAAAAAAAATCAATGATACATATGGGCACGGCGTGGGGGACAATATGATCCGCACTGTGGCGGGAATATTAAAGAAACAGCTGGATGGCGAAGGGCATGTCTGCCGATTGGGCGGTGACGAATTTGTATTAATTATGCCCAAATACACAAAAGATCAGGCTGTGCTGATGACTTCGCAAATAAAAGAAGCCGTTGATCGATCTTTTCTCAACGACTCGGAAGATATTTCAATCAGTTTTGGTTTTAAAGAAGCCGAGTACACGGCGGACGAAACGTCTTCGACTTTACTGAAAGTTGCCGATATGAATATGTACAAAGAAAAACATCGCAAAGCCTAGCTTTAAGCAAGGCCGCTTTGTTTAATAATCTGTGCCGTCTCGTCAGCCTTGTTCATCACATACAAGTGAAATTTGTTGATACCGTTATCCATAAGATCGGTGATCTCATTCACGGCATACTCGATTCCCGCTTTTTTAAACGTGTCAGCATCCTCGCCATACCGGCTAACAAGCTTGCTCAAAGGTGCCGGAATGGAGCAAGCGGACAGCAAAGACATTCTGATAATCTGGTTGGGATTGAGCACCGGCATGATGCCGGTGGTTACAGGCGCTTTTATGTCCGCTTTATAGACTCTCTCATGAAAATCAACCAATGCGTTCTTATCAAAACAAAGCTGCGTCACAAAAAAATCCGCACCGAGGTCTGCTTTGAGCTTTAAAAACTTTAAATCATCACCTAAGGTATCGGCTTCACTATGCCCTTCGGGATATGCTGCCGCGCCGATGGTAAAATCACCGCGTTTTTTAATATCGCTGATAAGATCGCTCGCGTGTTTATAATAGACAAACGCCGAGGCTCTATCCATGCCTTGAGGAATGTCGCCGCGAAGCGCCAGTATATTTTTAATGCCTTTGTTATGAAGCGTATCCAGTACTTGATTGATCTGCTCAGGGTCTGAACCCACACAGGTCAGATGCGCAATGGCTTCAAGCCCCATGTCGCTGACATGAGAAGCCACCTCCACGGTTCTGTCGCGGCTGCTGCCGCCCGCGCCGTAAGTGATGCTCACAAAGGTGGGGTCATAATGCGCCAGCTTTTCCATGGCATTATAAACAGAATCCACGGGGATATCTTTTTTCGGAGGAGAAAACTCCAACGAAAATAACGGTTTGTTTTGGTTCAGTTTTTCTAAAAGATTCATGAATTTACTCCTAGATGATTGCTTCCACTATCAAGTAAATCAAGGTGGAAGCAATGTACTCCGATTGGACCAAACGTTTTCTTTCTGTTAAATTGATAGGTTTGTCCGTCTCCGTAATAGAATAGGTAATTTCGATTGATACCCATTTAATCATACCCTTGACGTTTTTGCAAGAGGTTGAATAATCAGGATAAGTGTTGTATCATATCTTCTGAGGTGTTGAATGGAGCTTTTTTCTTATATACCGTTTGTTCCGGAAAGAAAAACAGTAATGCGTCGACTGGGTTCGCTCAAAGCGGATTTTTCAGCGGAACTGAATAAGGAAATAGACGCTTTTTTAAAATCGGCACAGTCGCTGTTTACGGTAAAAGGAAAAGCGCTGGCCGTTCCAATGCGAATTTCGGATAAAGGCTTGCTATATATCGCCGAAACGCTTATTGAATCTAAGCAGCTTGCCAAATTGCTTTCAAAAAGCAGTTTGGCGTATCTGATGTGTACTTCAATACCGAGACGTGAAGTGGAAAAGATCAACACGGCAATGACCGCCGGAGAAGGGCTTAAGGCCATCGTATTCGACGCCTACGCGTCCGAATTTGTGGATGGCGCGCTGGATATGATCGTCGCGCAAAAAAACGCGGCACTCAAACGAATGGGACAGCATCTCACAAAGCACAGGTTCAGCGCAGGATACGGTGATCTGGACATCAAATATCAAAGAGTTTTTTATGATCTGCTGGACATGAAGACGCTCGATGTAGAGCTCAGCGACACATATCTGCTTTCCCCGGAAAAATCGGTGATCGCAGTGGCAGGGGTGGAATAAATGAAACGGATAGATGGACTCACTTTTTTAGAATATATACAGCAGCGGCTTTTAATACTAGACGGCGCGACAGGCACGTATATGCAAAGCAATGGCATGTCTCCGGGCGTTTGTCCGGAGCTTTTTGCGCTTAATAATCCTCAGGTGCTGCGCGATATACAAAAACAATATATAATGGCCGGTTCTCGCGCCATATATACATTTACCATGGGCGGCAATGAGCACAAGCTCGAAGATTTTTCACTGAGCGATCAAGCACAGCGTATCAACGAAGAGCTTGCGGCAGTAAGCGTTGACGCAGCGGGGAAAGATGCCTTTGTGGGCGGCGATATCAGCACCACGGGCTCATTTCTTGCGCCGCTTGGAGGTCTCGAATTTGAGCAAGCTGTTGATATTTATAAACGGCAGATTACAGCGCTTGTTAAAGGCGGCGTAGATTTTATTGTCATAGAGACAATGATCGACATACAGGAATCGCGTGCGGCGGTCATTGCAACCAAGGAAGCGTGTGACCTCCCTGTGGTTGTCAGCATGACTTTTGACGAGAGAGGATTGACGCTGACGGGCACAAGCCCCGAAGCGGCTGCGGTGACGCTCATATGTGCGGGCGCAGATGTGGTTGGTCTCAATTGCTCCACAGGCCCTGCCGAGATGCTGCCGCTTGTCAAACGCATGAAGGGTGTGTCTTCCGTGCCGCTGATTGTGAAGCCGAACGCGGGCATGCCAAGGATCGTGAATGGAAAGACGCAGTTTGATTTGTCCTGCGAAGAATTCGCAGCATATATAAAGCCACTTTGCGAAGCAGGTGCCAATCTGATAGGCGGGTGCTGCGGCACAGATCCATGCTATATTCAGGCGATATCCGAAGAAATAAAAACGCTATCGCCGCGTTCCTGGCAGAGCAGTTTGCCGCCGATGCTGACATCCGTGACGGATGAGTCCACTTTCGGCAAGAGCTTTCGCGTGATTGGCGAGCGGATTAACCCCACGGGAAAACCAAAGCTAAAGGAAGCGCTGAGAGCTGCCGACTATGATGAAGTGCTGGATATGGCCATTGCCCAAAAGGACAATGGGGCACATATTTTGGATGTTAATGTGGGCATGACAGATTTCGACGAGATGACAGCAATGAAGAATGTCATAGAGAAGCTTTCTGCGCAGGCCAAGCTGCCGCTTTGTATTGATTCTTCTAAAGCCGAAGTGATTGAAATGGCATTGCGGCACTACCCGGGGCGGGCGCTTGTCAACTCCGTTTCCACCAAGACGGCGAGCATGGACACCTTGCTTCCTATTATAAAGCGTTATCAGCCTATGTTTGTATTGCTGCCCATCGGCGATAATGGCATACCACAGACTGCCCAAGGCCGCATAATAGAGATTGAACAGGGGTATGCAAGGCTGAAAGAGGCGGGCATCGGCAAGGAGAGCATAATCGTTGACGGTCTTGTGATGACCGTGTCTTCAGATCCCCAGGCAGCGATTGAGACGCTTAAGGTGATTAAATGGTGCAGCGATAACGGCTTTTTCACCGTATTGGGCATTTCCAACGGCTCATTTGGGCTGCCCGAGAGAACGTATATCAATTCCGCATATCTCACGATGGCGATAGAAAAAGGCCTAAGCGCGGCCATCATGAACCCAAATGATAAGCTGATGATGGACATATACCATGCCGCTGAGGCGCTTGTGAGACGTGATGATAATTTCGAGAGATATCTCAATCGATTTGCACAGATCGAAACGCCTCATGAGGAAGTTAAAAGCGTGGGCGATGCCATCGTCACCGGTAAAAAGAGCCTGATTACGGCGCTGATTGAGACCGAACTGGCAGAAGGAAAAATGCCCGACGATATTATCAACGATATGCTGATTCCGGCTTTGCAAAAGGTCGGAGATCTTTATGAGCAGCGTGTTTATTTTCTTCCGCAGCTTATATACAGCGCCGAAGCGGCGCAGGTGGCTTTTGATTATTTGGAGAAGCATTTCGCCTCTTCCGACTCACAGAAGAAGAAAAAGGTGGTCATAGCCACAGTCAAGGGAGACATCCACGATATCGGCAAGAATTTGGTGTCGATGTTGCTGCGCAATCATGGTTATCATGTGATTGATCTTGGCAAGGATGTACCCGCGCAGACAATCATAGATACAGCAGCCGAGCAGGATGCTGATATTATTGGGTTGTCGGCGCTGATCACGACCACTGCTCAGGAAATGGCGGTCGTCATTGCCATGGCGCAGGAACGCCGTTTAAGAGCAAAAGTGATTGTGGGCGGCGCAGTAATTACAGAAGATTATGCCGGAAGCATAGGTGCCGATGCCTACGCCCCCGATGCGGCGGGCGCGGTGAAAGCAGTCTCTAAGCTTTTGGAGTAAAATAGCTTTATTGGAGAAACGAAAAATGAATATCGAAGTGGACACGCATACGCATACAGTATTATCGGGACACGCGCATTCCACGTTGCTTGAAAACGCGGCAGCAGCGGCAAAGAAAGGCCTAAAAGGATTCGTCATGACGGATCATGGCCCGAAATTACCCGGGGCATGCCCTGAATTCAACTTGAGCACTTATCCGTATCTGCCGAGTCATATTGACGGCGTGCGGGTTTATCCCGGGGTCGAATCCAACGTGATCGATTTTAACGGCAGCATTGATGTGCGCGAAAAATACATGAAATGCATTGACTATGTGATTGCGGGTATGCACGAGGTTGTGATGGATCCCGGCACCAAAGTTCAAAACACACAAGCCGTTTTGGGCGCGTTATGCAACCCTTATGTGGATATCATCGCACATCCCGATAGCCCTGCTTATGAACTCGATTATGTGACAGTCGTCAAGGAAGCAGCCGGGCTGAATAAGCTGCTTGAGGTTAACAACCATTCTTTTGTTTTCAGAAAGGGCGGCCTTGCCAATGCCGCCTTTTATCTGCCTCTCTGCCGTAAATACGGCGTAAGAGTCGCGGTTTCCAGCGATGCGCATTTTGCATTAAATATAGGCAAAAACCAGCTGGCACTCAGCGTTTTGGAAGACCTGAAATTTCCATCCGAGCTTGTGGTCAACAGGACATTGCAGAGCTTTGAAGGCTATTTAAGCGAGCGCAAAAAAAGGCTGAATTTATAATCATTTATTATAAATAGAAAACTTTGATATACAAACTATTTTTTTATGTGTTAATATTATTATTGTTTATATATCAATTTTGGTATCATCTATATTTATTATTTGGAGGGCTTTTTTCGAATGGACATCATATTAGAAAAGCTTGCCGCATTACGGGAGGAACGAACGCTAAAAAACCTCTTTTCTCTGATATGCAGTTATGGAGATGCGGTTGCCGCGGAATATAATGATGGAAGCGGCATTCAGAAGCTGACGTTTTCAGATTATGAACGCATTACCACAGCCGGGGCTTATCAATTGTCGAAGCTGCTTGAGGATGTGGAACCCAATACGTTCGTGGCTCTGCGATTTGCCAACAATCCTTTGTGGCCTGCTGCTTTCTGGGGAATCATTCTTGCCGGTTACCGTCCGCTGCTGCTGGATGCAGGCGGTGACGACGCGCAGCTGATGCATGTGCTGCGTCAGGCGGGGTCTCGAACCATCGTGACGGATACCCCCGTGAATGTCGGCGGCGTCAAGTGTATTAATCCCAACGATTTTCTATGCTATGACGCGAAAAGCGAAATGTACATACCCAAATATGGCGATGCGATTGCGCTATGCACCTCGGGCACCACATCTACGCCCAAGGTTTATGTGTATAACGAAAAAGCTCTTTGCGAACAGGTACTGCTTGCTGACAACATCTATAAAAACAACAAAGAAATCATCCATAGCGGGCCTATCAAACAGCTTGCGTTTTTGCCTTTCCATCACATATTCGGCCTTATCGCCGTTTATATGTGGTATACCTTTTTTGGCAAGACGATTGTCTACATAAAAAGCAGAACCGGTGATGTCATCATGGCTGCGTGCAAGGAGCACAAGGTCACGCATATCTATGCCGTGCCGCTGCTCTGGAACAACGTGGCCAAGGGTATTGTGAGAAAAGCAAAACTCCAGGGCGAGAAAACCTACGATAAGCTGATGAACGCGAGTGATCTTAGCATCAAGCTTCAGCGCCATCTTGGAAAGTTCGGACGCAAAATCGTTTCGAGTCTGTTTTTCAAGGATGTTCAGCAAAAGCTTGTGGGCGACAGTATTCAGCTTTTGATTAGCGGCGGGGGGCATATTCAGCCGGAAACGCTCAAGATCATCAACTCCATCGGCTATCCGCTTGTGACGGGCTTCGGTATGACCGAAACGGGTATCGATTCCGTCGAGCTTTCCACCAAAATAGACACAAAGCTTGATGCCAGCGTCGGCAAGCCTTTTTATCCCATGGAATACCGCATCGTCAAGCAGGACGGTGCCGAGACGGGAGAGCTGCAAATTCGCGGCGAGGCGATACACTCGGGACGCATGGTTGACGGGGTTTATATTGCGCGCGAGGACGGTTGGTTTTCATCGGGAGATATTGCGCGTGAGGTTAACGGTCGTTATTATATCGAAGGCCGTTTAAAGGATGTCATTATCAACGAATCGGGTGAAAACATCTATCCCGACGAGCTTGAAGACAGCTTTTCTGAGTTGCCGTACGTCGAGCATATTTGCGTCACTGGTGTGGCAACAAAAGGTGTGTATGACGACACCACATTAATCGTGCACTTGGGAGACAATTCCAAGGACGCAGAAAAGATCAATGAGCTTATCGGTGAGATCTCTCGCATTAATGGTTTGTTGCCGATATACAAAAAGATACACAAGGCTTTCCTTTCGATAGAACCGCTGCCGCTGGCTAACGGCATCAAGGTGCGCCGTCAGAAGGTCAAGGAGGCGATCGAACGCGGACAGGGCAGCTTTGAAGAAATCGATATCCGTAGCGGTGTGATCAGGCATGTTGCCAAAAAAGAAACGACCGTGAGCGCAACGGGCTATGATGGCACCGAGCTTTCCAGCATCATGGAGAAGATCAGAGAGATATTCGGCGAGGTGCTGGGGCTCGATCCCAAAACGATTAAGGATACGGATCATTTTGTGGACGACCTCGGCGGCGACAGCTTATCGAGCCTTGGCGTATTCTCCAAAGCGGAGGAGCTTTACGACGTGATCATACCTGATACCGAATACTTCACGTGCGCAAATGTAGAGGATTTGTCGCGTCTTCTGTATAGGAAGATTCATCATATAGAAGAAAAACGTGAAGTGATGAAGCCGCAAAATTTGAGAAAGATCACGCGTTTTGATCAGTCCCGTGAGTATGAGGAATTGTCGAAGCGGCGCATTGGCATGCAGGACGCCGGCATCAAAGACCCGTATTTTGTGGCGCACGATTCGATTTTAAGTGATACCTCGATTGTTGACGGACGTGAGATCATCAATCTTGCTTCGTATAATTATGTGGGCATGTCGGGTCATCCGCGCACATCGGAAGCGGCGAAAGCAGCGATCGACAAATATGGCACATCCGCATCCGGCTCGCGTCTTATCGCTGGCGAAAAGACACTGTACCGCGACTTGGAAAAAGCAATTGCCAAGTGGAAGCATACGGACGACGCGCTCGTGCTGGTGGGAGGCCATTCCACCAACGTCACATTCGTCGGCAACTTCTGTGGTGACAGGGATTTGATTCTGTACGACGCGCTGTCGCACAATTCCATCACTCAGGGCTGCCAGCTCTCCAAGAGCGACACCAAGGCGTTCCCGCACAACGATTTTGATATGCTGGAGCATATGCTTAAAGCAGCGCGGGACAAGTATGAGAAGATATTGATCGTGGTGGAAGGTGTTTATTCTATGGACGGCGACATTGCGCCAATTCCCGACTTTGTGGCGCTTAAGAAGAAGTATGGCGCGTTTTTGATGGTGGACGAAGCACATTCGAGCTGCGTGATCGGCCCAAAAGGTGACGGCGTGGACGGCTATTTCGGCCTTCTGCCGGGTGATGTCGATATCAAAATGGGCACACTGTCCAAGGGACTTGGCACCTGCGGCGGTTATCTTGCGGGCGAGCAAAGCCTTATCGACTATCTGCGTTATTCAATTCCCGGCTTTATGTTCTCTGTCGGAATCAGTCCGCCATTAGCAGCGGCTTCGCTTGAAGCGGTAAACATTATGATGGAAGGCAACCCAAAGGTAGCGGCGCTTCATGATAATATCAAATACTTTGTGGAAGGGGCGCAGCAACGCGGCTTTGATACATGCCTTGCAAAAGAAACGGCCATTGTTCCCATCATGGTCGGCGAGGATAACGATGCCTACGAGTTGTCCACTTTGATGCTCGAACACGGCGTTTTCGTGCCGCCTGCGGTTTACCCGGCTGTTCCCAAGCATCAGGCCCGTTTGAGATTCTGCTTGATCAGCGATCATAAACCGCAGCAGCTGGACTACGCGCTCGACACGCTCGAAAAGCTGTTTGCACAGAAGGGCCTTAGCAAACGCAAATAGAAAATAATGAACTTGAAAGGGCAGATGGCGAATTTAAAACGTCTGTCCTTTTTTGATTGCGCAAGTTTTGCTTGTTCATGATATATTCATTTTTTTAACAGGTTGTTGTGAGATTGCTTTCGTATAATGAGCACGATTCAAAATAATCATCATGTCTCATAGCAACAACCGGCCAAAACCAGATGACGCCCGCACACGCATCAAAGACAGCTACGGTCTTGGCCTTTCGGTTGTAAAAGCGATACAGGCTGTTATGGGACAAGGTTTCGGCGCAAAAAATGTGAAAGACGGCGTTGTTTTTTGGTTTGATGTCAAGCGTTTCAGGGAATGATAGATGTTATATAAAAGAGCAATTGCCCTCCAATTATTGCTCTTTTCATATAAATTGAGCAGGTCATATAGGCCTGCTCTTAATTTTTATAATTCATTTACCATGACGGAATGACGGCACACGTATTCCTCACTTCAGAGCATAACTGCAAAAGTCACACAAAAAAAGAAAAAGAATAATATATGATATAGTGGCAAATTTGTATCACTAATTCTTTCTAGGAGGCGTTTAAACATATGGCTGAAGTGAGAATCCCGTTTTGCGCAACAGCAGAAATTCCACCGCCATTTATTTTAAATGAGACGTATGCAGATCCAAACGGCGTGAAGAGTGTGTTGTTTGATAGAAGCAATCTGCAGATCGCTGGTAAGATAGACACTGTGGACGTGCCCAATATCGGTCCGGTACAGATGTGCATTTTTCATTTGGTCGGAACGATTCCATACATTTGTAATGCTTTCCCAATCATTCAGAGCGATCCCGCATATGATGTCCAGGAGCAAGCGGCCACGTTTGATAATGCCGCTGGCAACTCATCTGCCGCATGCATTGCGACGACCACGTCGACTCCATTGGGATGGATATCGGCTGTTGGATGCCTGAACATTGATGCGCCCGTCGGAGGGAGCTGTTCCTTTGCCGATCTTCCTATGGTTGTAAGCGTGACGGTGGATAATCTGGCGGTTGCCAACAACATGACACCTTCGCTGTCTCCCACTTGCCCGAACGTGGCATTGCCCTGTGGTGAAGAGGAAAAGCGCGTTATCAAATGGAGAGGCTGTTTTGTTATTACGACTACTTAACGAAACGTAAAAGAAAGGACCATGCCGTGTGATGGTATGGCCCTTTTGCTTATACGAGATTGTTTTAAACTGCTTCCTGAAGAAGCGGCTCTTCTTCTTTATGCGTACGCCGGTCTGCCACCAACATGAACGTAGCGATGACCAAAGACAACAGCTCAGAGAACGGGCCGGACAGCCACACGCCTGTAAGCTGCAGGAACTGCGGCAATATCAGCACGCCAACGATCACAAGCAACTGACGAATCAGGCTGATGAAAAAGCTCTTTTTCCCTTGCGCTGTGGATTGAAAATATGCGGTGGAAAGCACGCTGAACGACAGCACCGGCAATGCCAGCATTTGCAGGCGCAGACCGTTCGCACACACAGCCATCGTCGGTGACGAAGGATCTAGGAATAGCGAGGCGAACGCTTCGGGGAAAACCTCCATCAGAATGAACAGGGTGAAGGTAAATATACAGCCAAGA
This sequence comes from Bacillota bacterium, assembly GCA_023399095.1. Classification (GTDB taxonomy): domain Bacteria; phylum Bacillota; class Clostridia; order Christensenellales; family SZUA-584; genus SZUA-584. The sequence continues at coordinate 5,119 of JAEWQS010000023.1, read as the reverse complement.
GCCACGCCAGTCCAAAGCGTTTTCCAAACCCTTGATCGCTGACGCATGCCGTGGTTATATCCCATTATGGGGCCGATACCCTGAAGAAGGCCAATAACCGGCATTAACACCAGTGTAAACAAGCTGTTGATAGCACCATATGATGTGATGGCAGCATCACCGCCGTAAACGGCCAATGCGCCGTTGGTAAACGATGCTGATATACCCGTCCCCAGGTTGATAACAAAGCTTGATGCGCCGATAACCATGATCTGGCGGGCATAAGCCCAGCGCAGCTTCAAATAAGTCCATTTCAGCTTCAGCAGGCTTTTCTTGGATATAAAATAGTAATGGAAAAGGATAGAGAAACCGACAAGCTGACCTAAGATTGTCGCAAGCGCAGCGCCTTCTACTCCCATGTTCAGCGGGCCGATAAAAATATAGTCTAGCACAATGTTTGTAGCCGCTGACAGAACCTGGCTGATCATCGACAAGAACGGCTTTCCTTCGCTTCGGACGATTGCCGCCATTGTAAACGAAAGCAGCTGAAACACAAGCCCGATGATGATAATGCGCATATACGAATAAGCGTATGTGAAATTCGCCTCCGTTGCGCCGGATAAGCCAAGAAGCGGTGCTAAGAAAATTTCGCCGAGAATCGTCATGCACAAGCTGCTGATGAGTATCAGCATGACTGTGTTGCCATATACCTTATTGGCTTCTTCAAGCTTTTGTTCGCCAAACTTAATAGAAATAAGCGTGGCACCGCCAATAGCGAATAATGTGCCGATTGCAAAACCGATCATCATGAGCGGGAAAGACACGGTCAAACCGCCTAGCGCGTCTTCACCGACAAACTTACCCACAAAAATGCGGTCGACTATGTTATAAATTGCGTTGACGATCATTGCAAAAATCGTCGGCAATGAAAATTTGATAACAAGCCTTAAAATGGGAGCAGTACCAAGTTGCTTTGTATGGTCCAATGGACTTACCTCTTTTCTGGATAATATGTGCAAGTATATACAAGAACATATGTTTTTGTCAAGCGCCAAAAAAGTTCAAAAATAGCCCAAAAGAACGTGCGCGATTTTTTCCTTTGGATGGTTATAATAATGATAAAAGAGAGGAAGGTTTTTTATGGCAAAGGCAGGTATGCGTCGCCCTGATCCGTCCGAGCCGCATGGAACAGAGAGCAACAAAACGCAGCATTATAAGAGAAACGAACAGCGGCCCGTTCCGGAAATACAAGGGAAAGCCAAGTATGGCGGCCAAAAAGCTGGTAAAGGCACAGATCAATAAAAAGCAAAGTCCGGCAAACGAAATGGCTTACAGACTGTTAGAAAACCAAAACTGTTTTCTGAAAGAGTGTATCGAAATGGCTGCGAAGTGGAGAAGAATCTACAGTAAAGCCTCCGTTCAGATTCTATTCCACTACGTAGTCGTTTGCGCTCTGGATGGCCATGTCTGGTGTTTATCAGACACAATGTTATCAAGTTAAGAAAAAATATCTGGTAGTTCGTGTCTCTGCGTCTTCCATAAGTACTGGATACTGATTTTAATGTTAATCCTGCCATTTTGCATCCACAGTAAATATTGAACAGTTTCTTTACAAACGCTTTGCGTCCGTGTTATGATGCGAAAAATAAAATGCTTTGAATCTATAATTGAGACGATTGTGAACGTTGCTTAAATAAGAGCAAAGACTAAAATCGACATATTCAGGACAGGAGACCTGTTCTTTTACAAAAATTGATAATTCTTTTATTGTTAAAAAAGGTTAATTCGCAAGACGAAATGCTTATATCAACAGCTCAAATACGAAACACAGACCCGGTTATGCGGCTTGAGAAAGTATAAGGTGAAAGTTTGAAACAAATTCAATGTAATAGCACTTAGGGGTACAAGAAATAAACGTAATATCGCTACGGTTAAAAAAGGATATGGCACAAAGCAGATTGTGCTACGACACCGTCGGAATCGACGACGATATAGCCGTTACGCTGTACGAAAGCAATAGCTTGCTCAACAGAAACAGTACGGCTAGCAGGAACAGTATCTCCTTTCTGTAGAGATCAGGGTTGTAAGGCTCAGACTTTTTGAGTATGGCATAGATGGCAGTAAGCAGCATTCTGCAAATAGCGATAATTGCTTTCTTGTGCCCACGACGCTTTTTGAGCGCAAGATAGCGTCTTTTGATTTCAGGGTGCTTGTCTGATTTACAGATAGCAAGAGCACACTGAACCAAAAGAGGTTTGATGTAAGCTCCGGCACGTGTAATGCGAGTGGTTTTCTTCTTACCGGCACTCTCGTTGTTTTGAGGAACGAGACCAGCCCACGAACAGAGATGTTTGGCTGTTGGAAACACGGACATATCCACGCCGATTTCCGATATGATAGCGATAGCGGAAAACTGTTGGATACCCGGAACAGACATAACAAAATCAATTTGCGGGCTGAATTGTTCAGAGAGTTTGAGGATAGAAGATTCAAGATTTGCTTTGCAAAACGCTAAGCCATCCATGTGGGAACGGATAATCTTGAACTTTTGCATTTGCTCGGAGCACATCAAGCCGTCAATGGCAGCTTGCACATCATCGGGGGAAGCTTTGCAGCGACGGTCAATAAACGGAGTGACATCAAAAGAGCCGTCAGGATGAGCAAAAAGTTGCTCAGTAATAGCGGATGCGCTTTTGCCAAATACGTCGGAAAACACATCGTCAAGCTTGATATTGGAAACAGTAAGGCAATTCTGTGCACGGTTCTTCTCGCCGACACAAAAACTAGTGAGCTTTACACGGTAACGCACCAAATCACGAAGCTGTCGGATTTCAAACGGCGGAATGAAACTGCCGGACACAAGGTCGTGCTTGAAGATATCCGCAATCCACTGGGCGTCTCGTTTGTCAGTTTTTTTGCCTCGAATTGCTTTGACGTATTTGGGGTGTGCAAGAACAACATTGCAGGTTTGCTCCAAGATGTTGAACACGGGAATCCAATACTTGCCCGTGGATTCCATGCAAACGTCTTTGCAGTTGTTGGATGCAAGCCAGTCGGCAAACCGTCGCAAGTCGCCTGTAAAAGTAGAAAACCTGCGGCGCTTGTAAGTGGTCACGCCTTTGGTATTTGTCGAAGCAATGCAGGCGACGACAAAGGATTTGTGGACATCGATACCGCAGCAGATAGGATAAACGATTTTTAGTGCCATAGACACCTCCTCGGTTTTTTGAAGAAACCGACAGGGACTGACCGCTCAAGCAAAAAACGAGTAGCGTCTTTACAAAGATAAGTTTACGGGCTTAAAATCCCATTTATTTGTGCTTGGAAGAGCGGTCGGCACACATAATTATTCAGTCAGTGGGAACACTGCCTACTCATCTCCACGTGCTGTGTAGTGTGACGGTAACCTCATTGCCATAGTACAACAAAACTTCGCGCGAAGGGGCTTACGGTTTCATCCCGTTTTGTGCCTTTCGCAGAAAGGAATGGTCATAATTATGAAAAAGCAGCAGCTAAAAAAACTTATTGATGTTGCCGCCGGTCGGCAAAATGCGGATATTGTGATCAAAAACTGCAAAGTGGTTGATGTATTCAATCAGCAGATCATAGAAGGCAATATTGCCATCTCCGACAATTTTATTGCGGGCATAGGCCAATACCAGGGAGATAACGAAATTGATGCGCAAGGCATGTACGCCTCCCCGGCCTTTATCGACAGCCATATCCATATAGAATCCTCTTATGTGAGCCCCGAGGAAATCAGCAGGCTTTTGGTACCGTGCGGTACTTCCACCATCATTGCAGACCCCCACGAAATTGTGAACGTGGCAGGGCTGAAGGGGCTTTCGTATATGCTTGAGGCATCCAGCGGTACTGCGCTGGATATCAAAATGATGCTGCCCTCCTGCGTGCCCGCAACGCCTTGGGAACACGCGGGTGCCGTCATCGATGCGGAAGCGATGAAAGTGCCGATAGCGGATGAGCGCATCACGGGGCTTGGGGAATTCATGAATTATCCCGGTGTTGTGTTTGCGGATGACGGGGTGCTGGATAAGCTGATGGCGGCAAAGGAAGTGAATAAGACCATCGACGGGCACTGCCCATCCCTTTCCGGTAAGGAGCTGAATGCATATACAGCGGCGCGTATCATAACGGATCACGAATGTTCGTCCGCGGAGGCACTGACAGACCGAGTTTCCCGGGGCATGTACGGGCTGCTGCGCCAGGGATCTGCATGCCATGACCTTCGCAATCTTTTGAAAGGCGTCACAGAGAAGAACAGCAGAAGGTGCCTTTTGTGCAGCGACGACCGCCAGCCAAAGACCATATTCGAGCTGGGGCATTTAGACCATCATTTAAGAATCTGCGTCGAAGAAGGAATAGACCCGATTATCGCGATACAAATGGCCAGCTTAAACGCCGCCGAATGCTTCAGGCTGTATGACCGCGGTGCCATTGCGCCCGGACTGCGCGCGGATATCGTTTTGCTGGAGGATTTAAAAAACTTTAATGTACGACAGGTGTTCTTAAACGGGCAGGAAGTGGCAAAGGACAAAAAATACTTGCTTGCGGTGGAGAGAAAGAGCATAGAATCCGTGGCTGGCTGTTTCCATGTTAAGGACTTCTGTACTAACAAGCTGAAAATGCAATTGAAAAGCAACCATGTCAATGTCATCGGCCTCAATCGGGGCAGCGTGGTAACAAGCAAAGAGACTGCTTATGTAAAGCTTGATGAGCAAGGCGATTTTGTGTACGAACCGGACAAAGACATTGTAAAAATGGCTGTGGTGGAACGCCATCAAAATACAGGCAATGTGGCGCTGGGTTTCCTAAAAGGCTATGGCATAAAAGAAGGCGCCATTGCACTTTCCATCGCGCATGATTCGCATAATATTATTGCCGTAGGAGTTAACAATGAAGAAATGGCCGCTGCGGTGGAAGCGCTTATCGCGCAAAATGGCGGCGTTGTGATGGTTAAGGATAATATGGTGATAGACTCTATGCCCATGCCGATTGGCGGCATTATGAGCGACCAATCCGGAGAATGGGTTGACGAGCGGCTGACAAGCCTGCATGAGAGCGCACATACCATATTAAAAATCAGCAGCGCGGTAGAGCCGGTTATGACATTATGCTTTAT
>JAEWQS010000090.1 GCA_023399095.1 Bacillota bacterium | reverse complement strand
GTTCATGCAGGAATGGCTCCTTTCGGTAGTGTTTTGTCTTGACAACTCAACAATACCCCGTGAGCCAGCTCCTGCATCTTTTATTTTCAAGGTTCAGTGTCCAATATGTATTGTAGTCCTACACTATGAAATATGCGCTGTCGCCTGTTTCCATTGATTTTTTGCGTTTTTCGATGTAAAATATACAATCAGATGATAATAGATATACGTGAAGAGTATCATAATCATATAGAAGAAGCGGCCAGTGTTATCAAACACGGAGGTCTTGTCGGCATGCCGACCGAGACGGTCTATGGCCTTGCGGCCAATGCATTTGACGAACAAGCCGTGGCTGCAATATTTGAGATGAAGGGGCGGCCGCAGGACAATCCCCTAATTGTGCATGTGGACGGCATACTCATGGCGCGTGAGCTTGGAGAGCTGTCTGAAAAAGCGGAAAAACTTGCGTCTGAATTCTGGCCTGGGCCGGTGACTATTGTGGTTAAGAGCACCGGAAGCGTGCCAAAATCTGTGAGCGCGGGTTTGGACACATTGGCTCTGCGCATGCCGGACTGTGACGCAGCGCTGAGCCTGATATCGGCATCGGGTGTGCCCGTTGCGGCACCCAGCGCGAACAAATCCGGCAGCCCAAGCCCCACAACGGCGGCACATGTGGCGGCCGATTTTGGAGGGAACCTTATGGTTCTGGATGCGGGGGAATGCCGCATCGGCCTTGAATCCACGGTCATCGATATGACGCCCAACGTGCCAATCATTTTGCGGCCCGGTGCGGTCACGCAGGAGATGATTGCGGAATGCATTGGCGAGGTGGACTGCGCAAACGCGTTTGCGCCCTTTGAAGGGGATAAGCCCTCAGCGCCCGGCATGAAATATCGTCATTACGCGCCCAAGGCAGATGTGACGGTGGTGGAGGGACGGCCTGCTTCGGTGACCGAGGCGATCAAATATCTCTATGACAAGGACTTGAAAAGGGGCGAAAAGCCGCTGGTGCTTGCGTTGCAGGAGAATAAAAGGTATTATGGACGGCGTGATATTGCCGTAACAGGCAGCATTCGTGACGCAGGCGAGACTGCAAAAAATATATACGCATTGCTTCGCAAGGCGGATGACGAGGGCTACTCCAAGATATATTTTGAAGCAGTTTCAAAAACAGGAATTGGCTTTGCCGTGATGAACAGGATCTATAAAGCGGCAGCATATAATATCGTAAAGGTTTAGGAGGGAGAAATAAATAATGAACGTTCTTTTTGTGTGTACAGGCAATACATGCAGAAGCCCCATGGCGGAAGAACTTGCGGATGATGCAGTGGGCCGAAGTACTCACTTAAAAGACATGTCGTTTCAATCGGCCGGCACGTTTGCTTGCGAGGGGACGCCTGCGTCGCCCGAAGCGGTAGAGGTAATGGCTGAGGTTGATTTGGATATTGAAAAGCACCGCGCGCAGCAGTTTGACAGAGAACTTGCGCAATGGGCTGATATCATACTCGCGATGGAAGCAAGGCACATTGAAGAGATGGAAGCGATGGCGCCTGATCAGGAAGACAAGATGCATACGCTGCTGGGATTTGCGGCAGGTGTTGACGGATATCCGGGTGAATTGGGCTACGATATCATGGATCCGTACAGGGAACCGGTCGAGGAATACCGGCTTGCGCGCGATCAGATCATGGATGCCGTCAGCCGTGCTTTAAAGCGTATAGAAAAAGAAATGTAATAATAGATCGATGGACAAGCGGGGTAGTTATGCGCCGCTTGTTTTTTATGCCCCCGAAAAGCAGAGTTTTTGGGTTGTGATACGAGGTCTCCGCTGGCGCAAACGTCGGTGGGTGTGGCCCACGGGCGGCCCATGCCGTGACTGTACATAGTCAGGTATGCATAGTATAATACGCGTTGGGAGGATATACCCATGCGGATGATGAAAATTGTGATTTGTGTGCTGGCCGTGCTTTTGTTTACGGCGTGCACTGCTGATCAGGAACCGGTGTACAATATCACGTCTTGGCTGGATGCGATGAAGGCCATGGATTATGAAGCGATGTGGGCACAGGTTGAGCCCGCTGTGAATATTGAAAAGGACAGCTTTATCAAAAAATACAAAGACATTTTTTCGGGGCTCGGCATTAAAGAGATTACGTTTGACAATATATCAGGGCCGGATGACAACGGCTGCTTCACATATACCGCGACATATAAAACTGAGGAGTATGGCGATTTTACCAACGATTATTCTCTCCAGATGGTTTGGAGCGAAGAAGGAAATCGCGTTTTCTGGAACTATTCGCTTATTTTCCCCGATATGGAGGAAGGCGGCACGGTGCGTGTGAAAACGCTCAAAGCCAGCCGCGGCGAAATTTTCGCGGATGACGGGACCCTGCTGGCAAAAAACACGTATGCCGATACGCTTTATATGGACACCACAAAGGTTGAGGATATTACGGCAGTGGGCAATGTGGTGTGTCCGTTGGCAGAGATGACGCAAACGGAATTAAATGAGATGTATGACAAAGCTCTGGAAAACGGCACGCAGATTGTCAAGCTGGATGCGTACTTTACGGATGAGATTAACGAAACTCAAAGACAAAGCATACTGAGTGTGCCGGGGCTGGGTATTGACGATAAGATGTATACGCCCATCCGTGACTATCCGCTTAAAGACAGTGCCTCACATATCATCGGGTACATGGGTTACCCTGATGCAAAGAATCTGCCCGAAGGTTACAAAGACTCTGACAGATTGGGTGTCACGGGGCTTGAAGCCGCGTATGAAGCTGAACTTCGTGGGAAGGATGGCAAAATCATATATATAGAAAACAAGTGGGGCGATAACGTCCGAACGCTCTGGGAAGTGCCCATGGAAGAGGGGCAGGACTTGCGTCTAGCCATTAAGCGCAATCTGCAGCAAAAAGCTTACGACGCGCTGAAAACAAACCTGAGCTTAGACGAAGGCCAATCGGGCGTGGCGATTGTGATGGACGCGGAACACGGATACGTGGAAGCCATGGCCCAATACCCATCTTATGACAATAACTGGTTCACATTTTCATTGACGGACGAACAATTGGCGTATTTGTTCGAATCGGATTTCAGCCCGCAGCTGTCATTGGCCACACAGGGTAATTATGCGCCCGGCAGCGTGATTAAGCCGTTTTCAGCGACTGCTGCGCTTGAAGCTGGCATGATAACGGAAGAAACCGCATTTGACGGCCAGATCGTGGATGATGTATGGCAGTCTGAGGAACTGCATGTGAGAGTTAAGCGTGTAGATGATGGTGCGGGCTCGCCGCTGAAGCTGGCGAATGCGCTCAAGTCTTCGGATAATATCTATTTTGCGTTTGCGGCGTTGCAGTTGGGGGCAGATAAGCTTGTCGATTATTATAAACGCATTGGATTTGAGCAGGAAATGCCGTTTGATCTGCCTGTGAATACGTCGGGTGTGGTCAATTCGGGAAGGATGATGACGAATCAGCTGCTGGCAGATATGGGCTACGGACAAGGCGAGCTCGTTTTGGCGCCCATACAACTTGCGGTTATGTATACAGCGTTCGCGAACCAGACTGGTGATATGTTACAGCCATTGCTCGTAAAAAAAATATGCCGTACAGAGGGGCTTGATTATGTGACGCTGAGCGAAAGGGATAATATCATCTGGATCGAAGATGCGGTGCCTCACCAGAGTCTTAATACCTTAACACCCATGATGCAGGAGGTCATTCGGCATGGAACAGGATACCCGGCTCGAATCGACGGCGTGTCCATGGCGGGAAAAACGGGTACCGCAGAGATCCAAAATAAAGCACGCGAGATTTCATGGTTCGCGTGCTACTGGCTGGACGGCTATTACGACCGTCTTGTTGTCGTGATGGTGGATGTGGCGGCGGAAAAAGGGCCTGTGAAGTTTAATATTGCCAAAGAGCTGCTGGCACCGTAAAGCCAGCATCGGAATCTATATATGAGGAGAGAGACATGATTACAAGCGCGTTTATTCCGGGCACGGAGGACATAAACGAACCGTATATGATTCGCAAAGAGGTCTTTGTGGAGGAACAGAGCATCTCCGAAGAGGAGGAGTTCGACGAATATGACACACAGGCGCTGCATCTGATTGTTTATGTGGATGAACAGCCGGCCGCCACGGGGCGTATCTGGCATGATGGGAGAGCATTTCACATTGGACGCCTTGCCGTACTGAAGCGATTCCGCGGCCAGAAAATTGGCGATCTTGCGCTTAGGCTGTTGCTGTACAAATCGTTTACATCCGGCGCTGAGGTCGTAGAGATCAGCGCACAAACTTACATTGTGCCGTTGTATAAAAAGTTTGGATTCAACGAATACGGCGAAGAATACATGGAGGCCGGTATTCCTCACATCGCCATGAAGGTTGGCAAAGACGAGGTGGTTTACCCATCAGCTTGCAAAGGACAGCAATAAGGAACAGATATGGATATGACAGAAGAAAGCCGTTTTCTGAAAAAAGCATACGCAAAGGTGCAAAAACAGTGAGAGCCGACTTGCACATTCACACAACGTTTTCGGACGGAGAGCTCACGCCGCAGCAAGCGGCACAAAGAGCGGCAGCAGCAGGGCTGTCTGCTTTCGCAATCACGGATCATGATGAATGCCGTGGTTTTGGTTCGATAGAAATAGCTGACGGCATCACGGCGATTGCTGGCATTGAGCTCGCGGCAGATATGAATGGCGAGGTGCATGTGCTGGGGCTGGACATAAACTGTGGCAACGAAGAACTCATGGCACATGTGAAAAGGGCAGCAAATTCCCGTCTTAATAGGGCTATAGAAATCATTGATCGGTTGAGTCGCGACGGCATTGCCGTCAGCCTGGATGATATCAAAGAGGTGTGTGGCGGCGATGTGATTGGGCGACCGCATATAGCCGCGGTGCTCGTCAAAAAGGGTTTTGCTGCGTCGATGGCGGATGCATTTGACCGGTTTCTTTCGAAACGTGCGCCGTATTATGTGCCGCAGAAGAAGATTTCAGTGAGCAGGGCGGCAGAGCTGATTTTAGGGGCGGGCGGCAAGCCTGTGCTTGCACATCCGGGGCTGCTTGGCGGCAGCGTGCTTAGCAGCCTAGTGCCGCAGCTAAAAGAGATGGGCTTTTGGGGTGTGGAAGCGTACCATCCTGCTCATACCGACGGTCAGTGCGTCGAATATGAAAGTGTGGCAAGGCAGAAAAAGCTCTTTGTGACGGCTGGGAGCGATTTCCATGGCAGCTCAACTCCGAGAGTGGGCATTGGTGAAGAAACAAGATCAAGCCGTTATTTGGAAGAAAGTTTGTTAGTTTTGATCAAAGAAAGTGAAAAAAGGTCATAATTACATACTGTATAGATATTGATTGTGCCACGTATAAGTGCTACAATATGCGCGGGACAGGGATAAATCGATTAAGGTGGGTAAAGTAATTGAATTCCTTTGACAGCGACATAAAGATATTTGCAGGTTCCTCAGGCATGCCTTTTGCGAAAAAAATGTGCAAATATCTCGGCAATGATCTGGGGGACTCCGAAGTCATCACATTTTCCGACGGAAACATTTTTTTGCGAATCAAGGAAACAGTCAGAAATAAGGATGTGTATGTGGTTCAGCCAATCGGTATGAATCCCAACAATGAGTTTGTGGAAATACTGTTTTGGATGGATGCACTAAAGCGCGCAAGCGCAAACTCCGTGACGGCGCTGGTGCCGTATTTCAGCTATGCGAAGGGCGATAAAAAAGACGAGCCGCGTGTATCCATACGCGCACGTGTCTGTGCAGAAAGCATTGAATTGGCCGGTGCCGACAGGATTGTTGTGATGGATCTTCACAGCGCCCAGGTACAAGGCTTTTTTAAAAAGCCTGTGGATCATCTGCTTTCGCTGCCGATTATGTGCGAATACGTCAAGGGCCTCGATATCATGGATAATATCTGCGTGGTGTCGCCTGACGCGGGCTATGCAAAGACCGCGCGCAAATATGCAGATTACCTGCATTGTCCCGTGGCCATTGGGGATAAGATGCGTTACGGGCACGATGAAAATGCGCATGTTCTTTCCATCATCGGTGATGTGGAAGGAAAGAACTGCATGATCGTGGATGACTTCACGGTATCGGGCGGTACGTTGGTAGATACGGCACATGCGCTTAAAAAACATGGCGCAAAGCGTATTATCTCATGCCTTTCTCATGTCATTGTGCGTGAAAAGGGCTTAAAGGCGATTGAAGAAAGCCCGATAGAGATGGTCGTGGGAACCGACAGCGTGCAGAATCCGATCATCACAAAGAGCAGCAAATTCGTGTCTGTATCGGTAGCGCCGCTGTTCGCAGAGGCGGTGTTGCGTATACACGAGAAGGAATCGGTGAGTCCGCTCTTCTCTAAAGTACCTAAAAAAGTAGTCGACGATATTTGAGAATGCAGGAATGGACATACCAAGCTGCATTTTTAGTGACAAAGCGGCATATTTACGCAAAGATTCTGAAAATATTGAATAAAAAATATAAGTGGATTGCAAAAAAACACTTGCATTTTGAATACGGTATGTTATAATAGCCCTAGATAAGAAGAAACAATGACGTTTGTTCGGAGCAGTTACTCCTGAATAGACGTCTTTTCTGTATTTAGAAGAAATAATTATTAACAGATGATAAATTAAATCGGCCGTATGACCGGCTGCGACGACGGAGCGGGATATGGATAAGGTACAAATTACAGTGGCAATGCAAAATGAGCAAGCTGCTGAAAAAATTAAATATGCGTTACAGCGAAACGGTTACTCTGTCGATACATGCACATCGGGAAATGAAACCTTAAGAAGAGTTCGTACCGGCCCACCGGACATATTGCTTGTCAACTTTGAGATGCAGGATGTCACCGGCCTTGAAGTCGCTACGATTATTGGGGATGAAAACCTGTGCAGCATCATATTATTCATCACAAGCACACAAAGAGATTTCTGTGTGTCGATCGTTGAAGACTATGATATCACATTGCTTTTAAAGCCCATTAATCGGATTGCACTCTTAAGCACCATAGACACGGTCGTTCAAAACAGGCGCCGCATGGGCAGGATGGAAAAGGAGCTTGATCAGCTCAAAAAAGGTCTGGAAGACAGAAAGATTATCGAAAAGGCGAAAGGCATATTGATGAAACGCAAAAGCATTTCAGAGGGCGAGGCCTATCGCAGAATACAAAAAATGAGTATGGACTCACGGGTCGCCATGCGCGATATCGCCATTAAGATTGTAGAGCTGTCGCAGAAATAAGCATGAAGGGGTGAAAGTATGAAAAAAGTAGAAATGGTTATTCGTCCTGAGATGATGGAAAAGGTCAAGGCAATCGTCGAACAAGTGGGTGCAGGTGGCATGACGGTTTCGTCCGTACTGGGCTGCGGCGCACAAAAGGGCAAAAAGGAAGTGTACAGAGGCACAGAAATGGTGATCAACCTCTTGCACAAGCTCAAAATCGAAGTGGTGGTTCCCGATGATATGGTCGATAAGCTCATCGATGCAATCATTGCTGGAATTAAGACCGGTGAGGTTGGCGACGGTAAAATCTTTGTGATTCCCATTGATGATGCCGTGAGAGTGAGAACAGGTGAAAAAGGGGACATCGTGCTATAAGCACAATTGACAGCAAGAATAAGGATTGACTTCGGCTCGATGCAGAACCGACAGTAAAAGAATTTGGCTTTTATTGTGCGGTTTTTTTGTTTCAAAGAAAGTTCAACAATGGTAGGCATGTAATTATAAGTTTTTAGATTTTGAAAGGTGGAATGACAAATGACTGAGGAATTATTGGCAAAGGTGGGAACGCTGGATACGCTATGGGTGCTTATCGCGGCGATTCTCGTGTTCTTCATGCAGGCTGGATTCGCAATGGTGGAGGCAGGCTTCACACGTGCGAAGAACTCAAGCAACATCATCATGAAGAACCTCATGGATTTTGCTATCGGTTCGCTGCTGTTCTTTGTGGTTGGCTACGGCCTGATGTACGGCGACGATGTGGCGGGATTAATCGGCGGCAGCAAGTTTATTGATCCGGCTCTGGCAGACGCTCCCGTTGCGATCATCTTCCAGACGGTGTTCTGTGCCACAGCCGCGACGATCGTTTCGGGCGCGATGGCTGAAAGAACAAAGTTCTCTTCATATATCGTATACAGTGCTGTGATCAGCATGATTATTTATCCCATTGCCGGGCATTGGCTGTGGGGCGGCGGCTGGCTCTCGACACTGACAATTGGCAGCTGGACGGGCATGATCGACTTCGCAGGCTCCACATTGGTTCACTCCGTGGGCGGCTGGTGCGCTCTCGTGGGTGCGGCAATTCTTGGACCCCGTATCGGCAAGTTTAAAGAAGACGGTACGCCCAACGCGATACCGGGTCACAACATCGTTATCGGCGCGCTCGGTGTGTTTATCCTCTGGTTTGGCTGGTTCGGGTTCAATCCCGGCTCCACGCTGGCTCTGGATGAGAGCATCGGGCACATCGCGATGACGACCAACCTCGCAGCGGCTGCGGGTGCTTTGACGGTTATGATCATTACTTGGTTGAAATACGGCAAGCCGGACGTCTCGATGACATTGAACGGTGCGCTTGGCGGCCTGGTGGCCATCACGGCAGGCTGCGCAGCGGTCAGCATGTGGGGTTCCATCGCAATCGGTGCCATTGCGGGTGTCGTGATTGTGGCCGGTGTTCCGTTCCTCGAGAAGGTTCTGAAAATCGACGACCCGGTGGGTGCTGTCCCTGTTCACTGCTTCTGCGGCGTAACAGGCACACTGCTGGTCGGCGTGTTTGCGACAGAGGGCGGCCTTATCGCCACGGGATCCTTCGATCTTCTCGCCGTGCAGGCCATCGGTGTAATCGCATACGCCATCTGGACGCTGGTTCTAGCATTCGGACTGTTTAAGACTATAAAGCACACGATTGGGTTGCGCGTTTCCAAGGAAGAAGAAATCTTGGGTCTCGATCTTGGTGAGCATGGCACAGTGGGTTATGCGGACTTTGTACTCAAAATGTAATTAATCGACTTTTAAAAGCTGTCGCGAAAGCGGCAGCTTTTTTCTGTGCTTCGAGCTAAGATGTTTGCCAAAACAGAATAACTATGCCGTTTAGAAATGCTTAATAGAAAGATTCTGAGGGTTGCCATTTATTATGCATGATGTAAAAATGTGCGCCGATATCTTGTCGCGCAGAATTAAGCGTCTATGTGCAAACACTAAAAACTATGGTATGATTAGCCCTGAAAAAAAGGAGACAGCATGCAAAACGATACGATTTTCGCCCCGGCCACGCCGAGCGGCGGTGCAATTGCCGTGGTGCGTATTTCCGGGCCGGATGCACACCGCGTGCTCAGTGCGGTTTTTCGCGGCAGAGAGCAAAAGCAGCATGCGCAGCTTTACCGGGGATATATAGAGGATGAAACCGGACGCGTTGACGACGTGATGGCCACCTGTTTTTATGCGCCGCGCAGTTACACGGGCGAGCATATGGCTGAGATTTACGGCCATGGCGGTCGCGTGACGCTCTCGCGGGTGCTCAGTGCGCTTTCAAAAAACGGGGCGCGGCTGGCATCGCCAGGTGAGTTCACGCAGCGCGCGTTTTTGGCGGGTAAGATGGACTTATCGGCGGCCGGAGCGGTCATGGAGCTGATTGGCGCGAATTCGGCGGCGGCGGCAAATGCCGCGCTTCGCCAGCTTTCTGGCGGCCTTTTTGAAAGGATTACAGCGATTCAAAAAAAGCTCACGGATGCGCTGGCGATCATCGAGGCGGGCATCGAATATCCTGAGGAGGATATCGAGGCGGATATTCAAAGGGATGCCATGCCGCTGATTGAAATCGCCAAAGAAGGCGCGAAGCGGCTTGCGGAGACGTTCGCATCCGGACGCATGCTGGGCAGTGGTTTTGGTGTGGCGATTGTGGGGCGTCCCAATGTGGGTAAATCCTCGCTTTTCAATATGCTGCTTGATAAAGACCGTGCGATCGTCACGGCGATTCCGGGCACCACGCGCGATGTGGTAGACGACGTGATCGTCAAAGACGGGTTTCCTGTACGGATTATTGACACGGCAGGCATCCGCCATGACGCGGACGAGGTGGAGAAGATCGGCATTGAGCGTGCGCGAAGCGCAGCCAAAGAAGCTGAATTGACGCTGTTTGTGATCGACCGCGCGGCAGGCATCACGGATGAGGATATGCAGATATATACGGCGCTGGAAGGCAGTCGGATCGCGGTGCTCAACAAGAGCGACCTTGAGGCCAAGGTGACACAAGAGCAGGTGCGCCAAACGCTTGAGTGTGATGTGGTAGAGGTGAGCGCGGCAACGGGCTTTGGGCGCGATGCTCTTCTGAATGCCATAAAATTGCCTGAATTCGGCGAGGCAGATGATGTGGTGGTGACGAATGAACGGCATTGGCAGCTGTTAAGCACCGCAGCACAAAGCCTGGAAGCGGCAGCGCTCGCGTTTGACACGGCAGACCTTGATTGCGTGACCATCGATATCAAGGAAGCGTGGGATGCTCTTGGTGAAATCACGGGTGTGACCGCGACGGAAGAGATTATCAACAACATTTTCGATACATTCTGTTTGGGGAAATAAGTATGGGTTATAACGCAGGTAAATATGATGTGATCGTGGTGGGCGCGGGCCATGCGGGCTGCGAGGCCGCGCTGGCGCCCGCAAGAATGGGGCTAAAGACGCTGCTGCTGACGATCAACCTTGATGGCATTGCGCTAATGGCGTGTAATCCGTCTATTGGCGGCACAAGCAAGGGCCATCTTGTGCGCGAAATCGACGCTTTGGGTGGGCAGATGGGGTTGTGTGCCGATGCGGCATATATGCAGATCAAGCTGCTTGGTACTTCCAAGGGGGCGGCGGTACAGTCGCTGCGTTCACAGCAGGACAAAAAGCTGTATCAGCGCGTGATGAAATGGACACTGGAAAATACCGATAATCTGGATATCACAAGCGCGGAGGTATCGCGCGTGAATACAAAAGGCGGCCGCGTCTGCGGCGTGGAAACAAACCTTGGCGCATGCTATGAAGCCAAGGCCGTGATTCTTGCCACAGGCGTTTATCTGAAAGGCCGTGTGATCATTGGTGAACACAGCGTTTTTGCGGGGCCGTCGGGTTTAGCGCCAGCGGAAAAGCTAAGCCTTGCGGAGCTGGGTTTTCGCGTACAGCGGTTTAAAACGGGCACACCTGCGCGCGTGGATAAGCGCAGTATCGACTTCTCCAAGACGGAGCCCCAGTTCGGCGACGAACATCCGCAGTACCATTCGTTTTTAACGAAGGACGCGCCCAAAAAGCAGCATCCTTGTTACCTGACATATACCACCGAGGAAACACATGAAATCATACGGCGCAATATCCATCGAAGCCCGCTTTTCAGTGGTTCTATTGAAGGCACTGGCCCGCGCTATTGCCCGTCTATAGAGGACAAGGTGGTCAAATTCCCGCACAGAGAGCGTCATCAGATATTCATTGAGCCTGAGGGTGAGTGGACGAACGAGATGTACGTACAGGGCATGAGCTCATCGCTTCCCGAAGAGGTACAAAAGGAAATGTACCGCAGTGTGCCTGGGCTGGAGAACGTGGTGTTTATGCGTACAGCCTATGCGATCGAATATGATTGTATCGACCCGCTTGGCATCAAATCGTCGCTGGAATCCAGAGAGGTGAGCGGCCTTTTCTGCGCGGGTCAGATCAACGGCACGTCGGGCTATGAGGAAGCGGCGGCGCAGGGAATCATCGCGGGTATCAACGCGGCACAGTACGTGAATCAGGAGGAGCCGCTTATATTAGGAAGAAGCGATGCGTATGCGGGCGTGCTGATCGACGATCTTGTGACCAAGGGTACAACCGAGCCGTACAGGATGATGACGGCAAGGGCGGAATACCGCCTGCTGCTGCGTCAGGATAATGCGGACGTGCGGCTGACCGAAAAAGGCCGGCGTGTGGGGCTCGTGACAGACGAGCGCTACGACGCGTTTATGAGAAAGCGCGAAGCGGTCGAAAAGGAAAAGCAGCGTCTTTACGGATGTACGGTCGATTTGGAAAGAGCAAACGCATTGCTCAAAAGCAAAGAGCAAAGCGAGCTCAAAAGCCCGGTGAAGGCGGCGTCGTTGTTCACGAGGCAGGGCATCGGTTATGCCGATTTGGAACTCGTTTGCGGCGCGGATGCGACGAACGATGTGGCCGAATGCGTGGAAACAGAGATCAGATACGCGGGCTATATTGAGAAGCAGGAGCGGCAGGTGGCGCGGTTTGCATCGATGGAAAAGAAAAAGCTTCCCATCGATTTTGATTATAAAACACTTGGCGGACTGCGACTGGAAGCGGCGGCCAAGCTCAATGCCGTTCATCCCGAAACACTGGGACAGGCCATGCGTATTTCCGGCGTGTCTCCGGCCGATATATCAGTGCTCGCTGTTTATTTCAGCAGCAAACGCTCGTAAATAAAGTGTTATAAGTGACAAAGACACTATGCGCTATTGCGGCATAAGGGTATAATTGCTAATATAAACGTATGAAAATGCACGTCAGGCAAAAATTGATCAGATATGGCATCAAACAGGGCGATATCGTGGGCGTGGCTGTGAGCGGCGGCGTCGATTCGATGGTGTTGCTTGATGTCTTGTGCAATTTGTGCACGGAAATGAACATAATAGTAGTGGCTTTTCATTTCGAGCATGGCATACGGGGAGAAAAATCGCTTGAGGATATGCGCTTTGTGATACGCGAATGCGAAAAGCGTGGCATCAAGTGCGTGACGGGCAGTGAGGACGTCATGAAACTGTCTCGCGAAAAAAGCATTTCCATCGAAACCGCAGCGCGCGAGGCGCGGTATGCATTTCTGGATTCTCAGGAAGCAGACGTTATCGCCACGGCACATCATGCGGGCGATATGGCCGAGACGGTCATCATGAACCTGTGCCGCGGCAGCGGTCTTTCGGGACTTTGCGGGATACCCGAGGTGCGCGGCCGATATATCCGGCCGTTGCTTGACATCACGCGCGGGGAGGTCGAGAGTCACGCAGCGGAGAATGGTGTTTCATTTGTGCATGACAGCACCAACGACGACACCGCCTATACGCGTAATTACGTGCGTGCAGAGGTGTTGCCAAGGCTAAAAGCAGTCAATGAAAAGGCGCTGACGCACATTGCGCAGTCGGCGAAGCTGTTGGCTGAGGACGAAGCGGCATTGATAGAAGCGGCACGCAGCGCCGGCGGCATTGAGGACACAAAGAACGGCATCGCTGTCGATATCGACACACTATTTGGACAACCGCCTGCCATTCGCAAACGGATGCTTCGTATTGCGGTTCATCGGCGATGGGGCCTTAAGGATTTGACGCAGGGACATGTGGACGATATACTGACTCTCGCGGAAAAAAGATTGTCTGGGAAGCGCATTGAGCTGCCGCAAGGATTAATGGCAGCCGTGGAATACGGCAAACTGAGTATTGGCAAAAATAAGGGTAAGACTTATAATAATATTTTAATTGACTTTTGCGGAGAAGGCCGATACACACTGGGAAATGTAACGCTAATCTGCGAACGTTGGCGGGGAGCCGTTAGCTTTAAGCGCGGAGCCGAGTATTTTGATGGTGAACCCTTAAGCGGGTCGTGTTTTCGCATAAGGCGCAAGGGCGACTATATTTATCCGCTGGGGCTTGGCGGCAAAAAACGCCTCAGTGATTACCTTTCGGATAAAAAAGTGCCGCTTGCGCAGCGTGATCATCTCGTGGTGATGGCAAGGGGCAGTGAGGTGTTCTGGGTCGTCGGTGTGGGCGTTTCGGAAACGACAAAAGTCAGACAAAACAGCCAATGTTTTGAGATAAAATATGAGGAGATTTGAAAATGCATAATGACATCCTGCGGGTACTTTACACGGAAGAACAGCTCAAGTCACGGGTTAAGGAGCTGGCAGCGCAAATCAGACAGGACCTTAAAGGACAGGAGATTCTCACGGTAGGGGTTCTTCGGGGAGCTGTGATGTTCTATGCGGATCTGGTCAGAGAATTGGATATTCCGGTCCATATGAATTTCATGTCGGTATCAAGCTATGGATGCTCGTCGGTGTCTTCGGGCGCGGTGCGTATACAATACGATCTTGAGGAAGACATCTCGGGCAAAAACGTTTTGATTGTTGAAGATATTGTGGATTCAGGGCTGACTCTGCAGTATTTAACCAAAACGCTTAAATCCCGCAATCCCGCTATTCTCAAAACGTGCTGTCTGTTCGACAAACCCGAAAGGCGCAAGGTTGATTTTCACGCAGACTATGTGGGCTTTGAGGTGCCGGATGTTTTTATCGTAGGCTACGGCCTTGATTACGCTGAAAAATACCGCAACTTAAAATATATCGGAGAGCTTAAAAGCGAAGTCTATCAAGGATAATAAAGACATATAGAATCTAATGTTTAAACATCGTTCATATCTGGTCAATTGAAAACCTGATAACGATATGATAGAATGTCAGACAAAGTAAAACTAGGAGGACAGCAACTTGAAGAAATCAGCTCGTGGGTCGCTGATATATATACTTGGATTTGCCGTTGTGTTGCTTTTAATCAACTGGTTAACGGCGGCCAATACAACTGATTCGCGCAAAATTAAATATGACGAGTTTTTAAATTATGTAGAGAGTAAACAGATCGGATCTGTCGTCATTATGGATCATGATCTTTTTGCACTCAAATCGGAAACACAGGTCGTTAAAGAAAAATTTCCGGCTGAATACGATTACTATACATATATACCGGATCTTGAACAGTTCAACGAGGATATGAGAGCGATTACGGGTGCGAGCAATACGCTCGAATATGGATTTGAAAGCTTCACGGTATCACCCACACCGGAGCCATCCATATTTGAGACGTTACTGCCGTTTTTGATTCCCACTGCTATTGTGATTCTTTTCTTCTATTTCATCATGCGTCAGCAGCAGGGCAGCGGAAACAAAGCGCTTTCCTTCGGGAAATCGCGCGCGCGCATGCAGGTGAACGATAAGAACAAAAAGACGTTTACTGATGTGGCGGGTGCCGATGAAGAAAAGGCGGAGCTGGCTGAAATCGTCGATTTTTTGAAAAATCCCAAACGGTTCATTGATCTGGGTGCGCGAATCCCCAAGGGTGTATTGCTTGTCGGCCCTCCGGGCGGCGGCAAGACGCTGCTGGCCAAGGCGGTAGCGGGTGAAGCAGGTGTGCCGTTCTTCTCTATCAGCGGCAGTGATTTTGTGGAAATGTTTGTGGGTGTGGGCGCATCGCGTGTGCGCGACATGTTTGAGAACGCCAAAAAGAACTCGCCCTGCATATTGTTCATAGACGAAATTGACGCGGTGGGACGCCAAAGAGGCAGCGGCATGGGCGGCGGCCACGATGAGCGAGAGCAGACACTGAACCAGTTGCTTGTTGAGATGGATGGTTTCCAGACAAACGAAGGCATCATCATACTCGCGGCCACCAACCGTAAGGACATACTGGATCCGGCGCTGCTGCGTCCCGGTCGTTTCGACAGACAGATTGTCGTCAACTATCCGGATGTCAAAGGACGTGAGGAAATACTTCGCGTGCATGCCAAGGGCAAGCCGCTTGCCGATGATGTGGACTTAAAAGTGCTAGCCAAGCGGACACCGGGATTTATCGGTGCGGACCTGGAAAACGTGCTTAATGAAGCAGCCATTCTTACGGCACGTGTGAAAAAGCTCAAAATCACAATGGTCGAGGTTGAGGAAGCCATTACACGTGTGATCGCGGGCCCGGAAAAGAAATCCCGCGTTATCACCGAGAAGGATAAGCGGTGTACGGCATATCA
>JAEWQS010000078.1 GCA_023399095.1 Bacillota bacterium | reverse complement strand
TGTCCTTCTCAAGATCGCGCAGCAGTTCCATGGATATGTGCGACAGACGTGCCTCTGTATAACGCATTGCCGCCGGTGAGTCACCGTCCACGCTGCCGAAGTTTCCGTGTCCGGAAACCAGCAGATGACGCGTGGAGAAATCCTGCGCCATACGCACCATAGACATATAAACCGCCGAATCACCATGCGGATGATATTTACCCAGCACGTCTCCCACAATACGCGCAGATTTACGGAACGGCTTGTCCGGTGTGTTGCCAAGCTCGTGCATCGAGTAGAGTATGCGCCGATGAACGGGCTTAAGGCCGTCGCGCACATCGGGCAATGCACGGTTGATGATAACCGCCATCGCATACGATATGAACGACGTCTTCATTTCTTTTTCTATATTAATCGGTTGTATGGCTTTTCTTTTTTCGTCCATATTGCTCACCCCTTAAACGTCGAGATTCATGACAAGCTTGGCGTTTTGTTCAATAAACTCACGCCGCGGCTCCACCGCATCGCCCATCAGAATGGTGAATATCTCCTCAGCCTCGATCGCGTTTTCGATCGACACCTGCAGCAGCGTACGGCTTTCAGGATCCATCGTTGTGTCCCAAAGCTGTTCGGGGTTCATTTCGCCAAGCCCTTTATAGCGCTGGATACCAATGCCCTCGCGGCCAATTTCATTTAAGTATTTCTCCAAAGCGTCGTCGCTGTATACGTATTTCTCTACTTTGTTTTTAACCACCTTATAAAGCGGCGGCTGCGCGATAAACACATGGCCGCCATCAATAAGCTCGCGCATATAGCGATAAAAGAACGTCAACAGCAAAATGCGTATATGGCTGCCGTCCACATCAGCATCCGTCATGCAGATAATCCGATTATAGCGCAGCTTATTGGCATCGAATTCCTCACCAATGCCCGCGCCAAACGCCGTAGCCATGGTTCTGATTTCGTTGTTGGCAAGCGCCTTGTCCTGCCTCGTTTTCTCTACGTTCAGAATTTTTCCTCGCAGCGGCAGAATCGCCTGAAAACGACGGTCTCTTCCCTGCTTGGCGCTGCCGCCCGCGCTGTCTCCCTCAACGAGGAATATCTCGCATTTGGACGCGTCTCGTTCGCTACAGTCGGCGAGTTTGCCAGGTAGCGCCGCGCTTTCCAGCGCAGATTTGCGCCGTGTGAGCTCGCGCGCTTTTCTTGCGGCCTCTCTCGCGTGGCGCGCGACGAGACACTTATTGAGTATTTCCTTGGCCACGCCAGGGTTTTCCTCAAGGAACGTTTTAAATCCATCTGCCAGTGCACCATCTACCAATGGGCGCACCTCGCTGTTACCAAGCTTGGTTTTTGTCTGTCCTTCAAACTGCGGCTCGCATATTTTGACGCTGATGACCGCTGTGAGACCTTCGCGGATATCCTCACCCGATAGGTTCTCATCCTTTTCCTTAATCATACCAAAGCGCCGTGCGTAATCGTTCATCACACGCGTGAGGCCAGACTTAAAGCCCATCAGGTGCGTACCGCCCTCGTGCGTCGGTATATTGTTTGCGTATGTAAATAAGTTCTCATTGTAAGATTCATTATACTGCATGGCGATTTCCACGGTTGTCGTATTCTTTTCAGAACAAAAATAGATCGGCTCTGCATGCAGAGTGGACTTGTTCTTGTTAAGGAATTTTACGAAGGAAATGATACCGCCCTCAAAGCAGTAATCATAATGCTGATCATTTCTCTCGTCTTTCATGATGATACGCACACCGCCGTTTAAAAACGCGAGCTCGCGCATACGCGCGCGCAGTGTGTCAAACACAAATTCGGTTGTTTCGAAAATCTGATCATCGGGCCAGAACTGTATCGTCGTGCCCGTATGCTCGGATTCACCCACCACCTGGATATCACCCTGCGGTTCGCCGCGCAGAAAAGTCATCTCGTAGATCTTGCCGTCCCGCCGCACCTGAGCAATCAGCTTTTTTGAAAGCGCGTTCACAACCGACACGCCCACGCCGTGCAGCCCGCCCGATACCTTATAGCCTTCGCCGCCAAACTTTCCGCCTGCGTGCAGTATGGTAAGCGCCACCTCCAGCGATGATTTACCCATCTTAGGATGAATATCCACCGGGATACCACGCCCATTGTCCTCAATCAGCGCGCTGCCGTCGCTTTTGATAGTGACTTCAATTTTGTCACAGTAACCGGCCATCGCCTCATCCACCGAGTTGTCCACCACTTCGTAGACAAGATGGTGCAGACCGCGTTCGTCGGTGGAGCCGATGTACATGCCGGGTCTTTTGCGCACGGGTTCCAAGCCTTCCAGAACTTGGATCTGCGAGGCGTCATATTGCTGTTCATTTTGATTGTTTGACATACTGTCTCCTTAAAAAAAGAAATATATAAATGATTGTTTATAACCGTGAACGTTTATAAAGCGTAGCGGAGGAAATGGGGGAATAATAGATGAAATACTTTTTAAGAAACTGGGCCACCACCACAGATTTGATATTATACTCTTCTAAGAATATCTGATGAGCACTGTCTTTGAGCTTTTTAATAAAATTGTGGGTATCATCGTTTGTCATCGCTTCTTTATAATCAAGTATTAAAATAATGTCCTTTAAGGGCACCATTGCGTCTTTGCCGATATGAAGCATGAATGATCCTCCGTTAAACGTTTGATTATGGGACCCCGAAAAGCGCAACTTTTTGGGGTATGGTTTAAACTCTACAATAATATATATATTATAGTCGAAATTTCATTTTTTTAAAAGAGAATTTTAATCAAATTCACAATCTGCTCATCTTTGTGTCACTTTTTCATGGTGCTTTTTTCCCTGTCCTTGCACACGAACAAAAAAACATTTATACTGCACATATATAGGGCCTCAGCCCAAATTTTTTACCAAAATCAAAGGAGAATGTACGGAATATGTCGCAGGTAAGACGGATATATGTAGAGAAAAGAGACGGGTTCAATATAGCGGCGAAAAAGGCGTTCGCTGACTTTAAAAGCACGCTCGGAAAAAGCACATTAACCGGTGTTCGTATATTGATTCGTTACGATATCGAGGGCATGGATGACAAAAGCTTTGATACCGCCGTAGGGACGGTGTTTGCTGAGCCCTCCGTCGATGCTGTTTATTATGACAATTTTGAGCAAAATGCAAACGATGCCGTGTTTGCGGTGGAATATCTGCCGGGCCAGTACGACCAGCGTGCGGACAGCGCCGCGCAATGCTGTGAGCTGGCTGTACGGTGCAGCCGTCCTGCTGTTCGATGTGCAGCAGTTTATGTGCTCTCAGGATTAGAGGGCAGTGATATCGAAGATATCAAAAAATACGTGATCAATCCTGTCGATTCACGGGAAGCATTGTTCGACCTGCCCGAGACGCTTGCCGAAACGCTGCCAGAACCGCCGGATGTGCCTGTTCTACATGGTTTTTGCACTCTCGGAGCTGATGACCTGAAGAAGATTCTCAGCGAATACGCGCTTGCAATGAGCTTTGAGGACTTAAGGTTCGTTCAGGGCTATTTCAGCGGCGAAGAGCGCCGCGACCCCACGCTTGCGGAGCTGCGGGTAATAGACACCTACTGGTCTGATCACTGCCGCCACACCACTTTCTTAACGAGGCTGGAGAACGTCTCCTTCGATGACACTGCCGAGCAAGCCAAAGAGATATACGATGAATATTTAAAAACACGCAAGAACATTTACGGCGAACGTGAAAAAGACATCTGTCTCATGGATCTGGCCACGCTTTACGCAAAGGAAGCCAAAAGACAAGGTCTCATTGCCGATTTTGATGAATCCGACGAGATCAACGCATGCTCCATCCGCCAAAAGGTAACGGTGGACGGTCAGCCGCGCGATTACTTAATCATGTTCAAGAACGAGACGCACAACCACCCCACAGAGATTGAGCCGTTTGGCGGCGCGGCCACATGCCTTGGCGGCGCGATCCGCGACCCGTTGTCGGGGCGTTCCTATGTGTATCATGCCATGCGCGTGACAGGAAGCGGCGACCCGCGTGAGCGCATCAGCGATACACTGCGCGGCAAGCTGCCTCAAAGAAAGATAAGCCGAAGCGCGGCTGAGGGCTATTCCTCTTACGGCAACCAAATCGGCCTTGCGACGGGACTGGTGGATGAAATCTATCACAATGGCTACAAGGCCAAGCGTATGGAGATCGGCGCGGTGGTAGGCGCGGCGCCCGCGGAAAATGTGGTTCGCATGACACCCAACGCAGGCGATTATATACTGCTGCTTGGCGGTGCCACAGGGCGCGACGGCTGTGGAGGCGCCACTGGATCCTCCAAGGCACACGACAAACAATCCATTGACGTGTGCGGCGCAGAGGTGCAAAAAGGCAACCCGTTAACCGAGCGCAAGCTTCAGAGGCTTTTCAGAAACAGTGAATTCTCCCGCCGTATCAAGCGCTGCAATGACTTTGGCGCAGGCGGCGTGTGCGTTGCCATCGGCGAGCTCTCAGACGGTGTCAACGTCAACCTTGACCTCGTGCGCAAGAAATATGATGGATTATCGGGCACTGAGCTTGCCATCTCCGAAAGCCAGGAACGCATGGCGGTCGTGATCGACCCAGAGGACCTCGATGCGGTGCTTGCGCTTGCGGCACAGGAAAACCTACATGCCACAAAGGTGGCCGAAGTGACAGAAGCAGGGCGCATGGAGCTTTTCTGGCGTGAAAAGCCTATCGTCTCCATATCGCGTGCGTTTCTGAACACCAACGGTGCGACAGCCACGGCCAACGCGCATATAACAAGCTTAGAAACTAACGGTATTTTCGATGAGCCGTTTACAGGTTCGCTTTCGCAGCGTCTCAATGCAATGATGGGTGACTTAAATATCTGCTCTAAAAAGGGGCTGATCGAGATGTTCGACTCAACCATCGGCGCTTCTTCCGTGGTGATGCCGCTGGGCGGCAAAAAGCAGCTTACGCCCATGCAGGCAATGGCGGCCAAGGTCGCCTCAGACGGCGAATGCGACACGGCCACACTGTTCTCATACGGCTTCGACCCGTATATGATGGAAAAAAATCCGCTGCTCGGCGCAGTGTATTCGGTGGTGCTCTCTCTCGCCAAGCTTACGACCACCGGCGGTGATGCGTCCCGGGCGTGGCTCACGTTTCAGGAGTATTTCGAGCGCATGCGTACGGAAGCCAGCTGGGGCAAACCGCTTGCAGCATTGCTCGGCGCATGGTGGGCGCAGCGCAAGCTGGGCACGCCCGCGATCGGCGGAAAAGATTCAATGTCCGGCACGTTTGAAGATATCCATGTGCCGCCGACGCTTGTGTCTTTTGCGCTTTGCACACAGGACGCAAAGCATGTGATATCGCCTGAGTTCAAAAAAGCGGGCAGCAATATCTATTGCGCGCGTATCCGCCGTGATAGCAACGGCATGCCTGATTTTGAAAACATCAAAGAGGTTTATGCCAATATACTTGATGGCATCATCAATAAGAAAATCACCGCAGCCTGTGCTGTGGAACGCGGCGGCATTCTCACCGCTGTGTCAAAAATGGCACTTGGTAACAGCATCGGTGCATCGCTTAGTGTTTGCGACCTCGATGGGCTCACCAACAAGGCGTACGGCGACATCATACTCGAAGGAGATGATCTTTGTTTTGAGTGCATCGGCCAGACAGGCGGTAGCTGTATTACCGTATCGGGTGAATCGGTATCGCTTGATGATCTGCAACACAATTATGAAAGCACTTTGAGCCGTGTGTTCCCTGTTCGTACCGAAGCGCAGGGCGAAGCGCCGGACAAGCTTTTCACCGCCGCATCTATCCACACCTATACGGGACAGCGTGGAAAGCCGCGCGTGATCATCCCCGCTTTTCCGGGTACCAACTGCGAATACGACTCTGCTAATGCGTTTAACCGTGCGGGCGGTATCGCGGATACTTTTGTCGTCCGCAATTTAACGGCAACGGATATCGAATACAGCATCGGTGAGCTGGCAAGGCGCATCGAGCAAAGCCAGATACTTATGTTCCCCGGCGGCTTTTCGGGCGGCGATGAGCCGGACGGTTCGGGTAAGTTTATCGCGGCGCTGTTCCGCGCACCGCGTGTCAAGGATGCGGTTCAGAATCTGCTTGACCGAGACGGCCTTATTTTAGGCATTTGCAACGGTTTTCAGGCGCTCATCAAATTAGGGCTTGTGCCATACGGCGAGATTCGAGATATGCGCCACGACAGCCCAACGCTGACGTTCAACAATATCGGCCGCCATGTCTCGCAAGCAGTACGCACACGCATAGCGTCAAACGCATCCCCATGGCTCATGGGCTGCCAACCCGGTGAAATTCACACAGTGGCGGTATCCCACGGCGAAGGCCGGTTCGCGGCGCGTCTTGATGAAGCCATGGCGCTTTTCGAAGCGGGTCAGGTGGCCACACAATATGTGGACGAAGCTGGCAATCCCACTATGGGTGACGGCAATCCCAACGGATCGCTGCTCGCGGTAGAAGGGCTGCTCTCCCCTGACGGACGGATTTTCGGCAAGATGGCGCACAGCGAGCGCTACACGGCGCACACGCTCAAGAACGTGCCCGGCGAAAAGGATCAGCACATATTTGAAAGCGGCGTGAAATATTTCTTATAAGAACCGACATTTAATCATCTTTCCTAAGCATAAGAAAAAGGCGGGTCACCCCGCCTTTTGTATTTCATCAGACATCGTCCGGCTCGATAAGTCCTAAATCTCCATCGTGACGCTGATAAAGCACGTTGATTTCGTTTGTTACAGCGTTCCTGAACACGAAGAATTGATGTCCCAAAAGCTCCATTTGCATTTTTGCTTCCTCAATGTCCATCGGCTTAACGACGAACTTCTTGGTGCGCACCACAGCAGGCCGTTTCTCTTCTGCAAGCGCTTCGGCATAGGCATCGTCCTCCTTTGTGAATGCCCCCTCATGCAGACGCCGTTTAAGCGCGGTGCGGTGCTTGTGTATTTGTTTTTCAAGCTTTTTGATCACGCCGTCAACCGACGCGTACATGTCCCCCGTGGCTTCTTCCCCGCGAAGGACAATCCCATCGAAGGGGATGGTCACCTCCACAATATGTCTCGATCTTTGAATCGACATGGTTATGTGCGCCTCGGTATCCTCGTCAAAATACCTTTTTAGCTTAGAGACCTTTTTTGAGACGAGATCCTTTAAGTAATCGGACACATCCATGCCCTTTCCCGCAATAGTGACGCGCATAATTCTGCCCCCCTCTCTATGTATTTTTATATCTCGGTTTCCCGTGATAGCTTTGTATTATTGTACCTCCATTTTTGGTTTCATAAACAACAGCTTTATAAGATAGTATTCTCTAAAGCTTTTATTTTTTCCTGCCATTTGAAAAATGATACAATTTGGTTACTGTTTGTCCACATTTGAAGTGTTTGTGTAGGATTAAAAGTAGGATTAATGTATGCTGAATGAGCGAGAAGGTTTTGTGCTCTGCAAGGATAAAGATCAATCAAATAGCAGCGCTGTTTCGATATTTTAGTAGTAGCCGAGTTAATCAGCGCTTCAAAAGGTAAATTTAAAGCCGTGCACCCGGAGATCGACACGACATTACAAGAGGTATTCCGGCAGGTTGCTCAGAGCAGACTGATCCGAGGCACACGCACATATCCGCTTACTGCTGCTCCCGTCAGGGCCTGACAGGGTTCACGGGTGTCCGTTGCACGGGGCCCACTCGTCAACGCCCCTTACCGACTCCATACCTTACAACATCGTGCCTCAAACCGGGAATCCAACCCTGCTATAGCGGATTGCAGGTTCAGGGCACCGCTGGCTCCCCGTCTGGCACGGCAAACTTTTATCTATTTTGTTTTATTTCCGGCACTTTATTCAAAGTACTTATGCCGGACGATGCATTCACTGCGCTCCGGGCCCACACCGATCATGCCGACAGGCGCTCCCGTTTCGCTTTCGATAAACTCAATATATTCTTTGGCTGCCTTTGGCAGCTCGTCGTAGCTTCTGATGTGCGATAAATCGCTGCTCCAGCCTTCAAACTCTTTGTATATGGGTTTCGCTTTGGCAATGTCCTCTAAAGATGCCGGATAGTCCTTGGTCACCTTACCGTCTATCTCATATGCGGTACAAACCTTGACTGTGTCAAACCCGCCCAGCGTATCCATTCTGGAAAGTGCAATAGACGTAATGCCGCTTATGCGCACTGAGAACCCTACGATCACGAGATCAAGCCAGCCGCAGCGCCGCGGACGTCCCGTTGTCGCGCCGTATTCATGACCCTTCTCGCGTATCTTATCGCCCGTCTCATCGAGCAGCTCAGTCACGAACGGCCCCTTGCCCACACGTGTGGTGTAAGACTTCACCACACCGACCACCTCGGTAATCGCCGCAGGCGGCAGCCCTGTGCCCACGCTCACGCCGCCCGAAATCGGGTGCGAAGAGGTTACAAAGGGATATGTACCAAAGTCAATATCAAGCAGCATGCCCTGCGCACCTTCAAAAAGCATTTTGCTTTTTCTTGCATGAAGGCTGTGACAAAGACTGACTGTATCACAGATATACGGAGCTAGCTGTTTGCGATAGCCAATAAATTCTTTCAGCATCGCTTCATATTCAAGCGCATTTTGACCGTATATCTTCGTAAGAATCTCATTTTTCTGTTCCAATACTGTGCGCAGCTTTTCCGCAAAGCTATCGGATAAAAGATCGCACATGCGAAGACCGATACGCGCTGCCTTGTCCGTATAACACGGGCCAATGCCTCGCTTGGTGGTGCCTATCTGCGCGTCGCCCGCGCCATCCTCAGCCAAACCGTCCAGCAGCTTATGATAAGGCATCACCATATGTGCCCTGTCGGATACTTTTAAGTTTTCAAGAGTCAACCCCTGCTTTTGGAGCATTTTCATCTCTTCAATCAGCGCGCCGGGGTCCACCACCACACCGTTTCCGATAACGCAGAGCTTGCCGTCGTAAAGAGAGCCCGCTGGAATCAGATGAAGCGTGTATTTTACATCATCCACGATGATCGTGTGGCCTGCGTTGTTGCCCCCCTGATAACGCACGACGACTTCGGCGTCGTTTGCAAGGTAGTCGACAAAGCGCCCCTTGCCCTCGTCTCCCCATTGTGCACCAAATACTGAAATGCCCGGCATCTGCTTACTCCTACTTAATAAAGATGATAAAAGCGGGGTCTGTCGCATCCCCGCTTAAGTCCTACGATATCGTATCAAAAAAAGCTGTGACAGTCAACTCAAATCGCAAGCAATATAAGAACGTACTGTTAAATTTTATTGTCCAAAGACGCTGCGTTTGTCGATTTTATCATATTTGCCGATATCAAACGTGTCCGCATACAGTTGCTTGGACATATTGGCCTCTTCCTTGAACGTGCCGTAGTCGGAAAAGAACTTCATTGTCCCCAGCGAATAGTCGTTGAAGAAAAAGTACAGGCTGTCATCTATCGCCTTGTTCATTGATGCAGATAAGCTCATCTCATCCATCGCGCATATCGGTCCCGGCGGAAGCCCGCGCGTTTTGTATGTGCTGTATTCGCTGTCGATTTCAACATCATCCAGCGTTAAATAAGGGCGCTCGTACCCCAGCGCGTACTCCACGGTGACACAGCTTTGCAGCTTGGCGTCGTCGCGAATGCGGTTTAAGAAAACGGCTGCTGTCTCCGATTGGAACTCGTCCCCTATGCACTCCCAATCCACGATGGATGCAAGCGTAAGCTGCTCCCACGGCTCAAGCCCATTCGCATCGCCGCATGCAGCCAACAGCTCGTCATAACGCTGCCCAGCAATGTCAACCCATATATTTACATATTCGTTGAGGCTCTCGTCCGTCACCTCATAGCTGCCGGGCACAATGATGCCTTCCATGCGCCGAAAACCCTTGAGATCATCGCTTATCAAACGACTTTGCGCTATTGCAAACGCATCCTTTACCTCGTCTTCAGACAGCGCGTATGTCTCGCAAAGCTGCGGTATGATATCGCGCTCAAGCGTATCTCCGCCGCGAACCATGACCGTCCCTTTAACAGGCACTGCCGTTTCTTTAGGCAGCGTGGTGGGCACCGACGTGGGCTGTACGGTCGGAGAAACTGTTGGCGACGCTGCAATCGTCTGTGTCGGCGTCTCAGCCGGTGCAGAGACTGTTCCCGCGCATGCACCGACAAACAAAATGACACATAATATCCCCGATAAGAGGATATGTTTTTTCATGGCTGCTTCCTTTAACTGTTTTAAACCATTATAGCATCCTGACGATGTTATCTCAATGGTCAGGCAGCTTCGTTCGCAATCTTGAGCATCGTTTCCGTGATAAGCTCGCTGGACATCAACCCCACCATGCCATAGACAATATGTCCCTCAGCGTCAAACATAATCTGACTCGGAAATGCGTTGATACCGTAATCTCTAACAATCTGAGCGTCGTTATCAAACATCACAACGAGATTTTCATATCCGAAAGCCTTATACCATTCTGTGAAATCCTCAGCGCTTAGTTCACCACCCTGTGACGGCATCACCACGCTCAATATCACAAATTCCTCCGCTTCGCCCGCCAGTTTATCAAAGGACTCGAGCGACGATGTGCATACACCGCACCACGATGCCCATACTCGCAAGTATACGGGTTTGCCGCGATAGTCTGAAAGCTTATGCACATTGCCATCGATATCGGTGAATTCAAATTCATAGACAGTCTCTTCGCTATCCGCAGCCTCAGCATCCGTGCCCTCGGATGTGGCCTTGGGGTCAGCCGTCGCTGAAACTGAAGGCTGAGAAGTTCCCTCCGCCGTTGTCTCGGGCTGTTTGGAATCTGTATTGGAGCCGCAAGCGGTAAACGATACTGCAAGCAGCACTGATAACATCAAAAAGCTTATTCGTTTCACTTTTTTCACTCCTTTTCTTTCTATGTCAGTGTATCAATGAGCAGATAGATTCCCATTGCCACAATAATCAAGCCGCCGATCATCTTGATCAGTTTCATATGTTTATACAAGCCTTTAACCTTTTTAAGCAGCACATCTGAAAACACAGCCACCACAAAGAACGGAATCACAAATCCAAGCGAGTACACCAGCAGTGTCAGCGCCGCCACAAGTATGCCCTGCGGCGTCACATATAGCAGTACACTGCCCAGTGAAAGTCCCACGCATGGTGTCCAGCCGAAGCTGTATGTAAATCCCAATAGAAAAGCGCCAAAAATGCCATTTCGCTGTTTGAGTGCAAATCGCTTCTCCCGCATCAAAAACGGAATCGAGATAATGCCCGTCTGGTAGATACCGAAAAGGATCACGGCGATTGAGCAAATCAGCATGAACCAAACCGAATTGATGAGCTGTCCCAGCGCACCAAATGCAAGCCCAAGTATTGAAAATGTGACAGCCACTCCCAATGCAAACGCTGTCACGCGCCATATCGGCTGTGTATATATGTGTATCCGACCGAGCTTAAACGATTTTTGTTGTTCACCAAGGCCGCCTATAAGCGTGGAAATAAAAACAGGAAGCACAGGCAAAATACACGGTGAGAAAAAAGCCGTGAGCCCGACCAAAAATGCGCCGCCGATGCCAGCCAAAGACATTGTGATCCTCCTCCTTTCAAGTATGCCCCAAAGCATATCCTTCATTAAGTCTTTTTTTATTATAGTGAAGATACTTAATATAAACAGTAGCAAAGTCACCAACATGTTTTTTCTGTACAAATACTGTCGATTTTAGTAGAATAAATCTATTAAACAATTGGAGTGCGCATGTATTACATCATTTTTAACCCCACTGCAGGCGCGGGCCGGTCCGTGAAGGTCATGCGGGCGGTGGAGCAGCATCTCAAAGAACAAAAGATTGCATATGAAGTCGTTGAGACAGAATACCCGCAGCACGCCGTTAAGTTGGCTCGCGCGGTTGTAGGAAAAGGTTACAAAGGTATTGTTTCTGTGGGCGGAGACGGAACGCTGCTCGAGGTAGCAAGCGAACTTTACGGAACAGAAGAAACGCTCGGCATTATACCGGCGGGTACAGGAAATGACTTTCGTAGAGCGGTGCATGTGTCTAAAGACCCCATTGAAGCGCTTGATGTGATTCTCACCGGTCATAGCGAAAAGGTTGACATTGGATTCATGGGCGATGAAAGGCCATTTCTCAATGTGGCAGGCACCGGGTTCGATGTGGAGGTGCTTCGCAACACAGAAAAGGTTCGCCGACTTTTCACCGGCGGGCTGGCATATTTTATTGGGATATTGATGTCACTTTTCAGGCATAAAAGCATTAACATCGAAATCAAGGTCAATGGTCAGGTACTGAAACGAAAAGTCCTGTTAATTGCCATCGCAAACGGCAAGAGCTTCGGCGGCGGATTAAAAGTGGCCCCTCATTCCAGCGTCAATGATGGACTTTTTAATGTGCTGATCGTCAATCATGTTCCAAACTGGCGTATACTGGTTGAACTTCCCAAACTCAAAAAAGGCCAGATTGAAAAAATCTCTGTTGCGGAACAGTTAACATGCAGTGATATTCATATCAGCAGCGAGACACCTATGAGCTTCGATCTCGACGGTGAGATCTATGGACAAACGCCCACGCATCTGTGTATAAAACCAGCCGCGCTTCGTGTGTTCTGTCCTGAGTTTTAGAAAAGTCAATTGTAAAATGCAGTATCATACGGCCCAACGTGGCCGTTTTTCTTTTCTTCTGCATGTGTTATAATGGCGATATCATCCTGCAAGTGAGGTGCCTTGTGTACTCAGATAAAAATGCAAAAAGGAAGCGCATGCCGCGCAAAACCATTCTCTTCTTCGGCGCTATTGTGCTGGTCACCATCGTGCTCATCACGGGGCTTATCGTCATATTGACGGCAGACAAAAACTTAGAAGATACGATTGTGGACATGCCTTTTGGCTCCGCTTCCAGTTACTATACCATCGGTTCAAATATCGTTTACACCGATCAGGAGCTCTTGACATGCATCAGTCCATCATTAAGCACCGTCTGGAAGCTACGTTTGTTTTCCGGCGGGCTTCGTTTTACCGTCAACGACGATATCATTGTTGCAACGGGTCAGGGCGTCATTCAGGTAATCAATACCCAAGGCCAGCATCAGTTTTCCACTCAGCTGGACGGAGATATTGGATCCACGCGTGTCGGAAAAGACATGACAGCAGTTTATATTCAGCAGCATCTTGACGGCAAAACGCCATCTTATATCATTGTTTTTAACTTGTCCGGAGAACAGCTATTTTTGCTGGATGTCACTGATCGCTATGTGATGGATTACGGCTTTGACGAAGTAAGCGATTCACTTTACGTATTGGAACTTGACGTGTCTGGCAGTGTTCCCATATCTCGCATCTCCACATACAAGCCTGATACACAAGCCATCACGATGATTAAGGAGCTTAAAGATCAGGTAGTCAGCGATGTATATTGGATAGACGAAAAAATATACGCCATCGGTACGACGTATCTTACAGTCTATGGTTCACTTAATTCAGATGTAAAGGAGATTATGACTTACGGCTGGATGCTTGAGGACGTTTATCGAACGAATGACCCCAAGTTTATCTATGTGCCGTCAGACAGCACAGGTACATTTGACATCGCTCGCGTGGTTCGTACGTCCGGAAGCGATATAAAAATCAATCTTCCTCCCGGCGTATTTAAGATATTACACGAGGGCGAAAAGATATATTGCTTTGCAAACGATAAGCTTTTCGTTTATACTGGTGAAGGAAAATACCTGAGAACTTACGATCTGCCAAATGTAATTGAAGGCGTAGAAAGAGCGGTTGACGATCATGTTTTATTAAAGCACGGTGAGGCGATTTCCTTAATGCCGCTGCCTTAAAACCGTTCGTGGAGGTAAACGATGAACTGGGTTAACTTGGTTTTGATATTGATCATGCTGATAATGGTGCTCGAAGGTATCCATCGCGGCTTTTTAAGATCCGCTATGAATCTCGGGGCATTTTTTCTCTCAACTATCACCTCGTATCTTTTCTATCCCGTGGTATCAACCGCCGTAAAAGCAAACGAATCATTGTTCTCCTATCTCATTTACTATACTGAAGGTGCCGAAAAAATTGCATCATTTGAAAGCTCGCAGCTGCTTGTGAACAATCTTTCTGCGGCTCAGGTCAATGATATCATCACAGGCTCTGATATCACCGAGCCTTTCACTTCGCTGATCCGGCAAAATATTGAAACGAAAGCTTTTGCGTCAAGCGGACTCTCAACGATCGGTGAATACTATAACATGACAATCGTTTCAGCAGCACTTAATATAATCTCTTTTTTGGCTGTGTTTTTTATCGCGCGGATGATATTTGCATTTGTACTGGGCGCCATTGACTATACAGTGGAGTTTCCCGAGCTTCGACAATACGACCGCACTTCAGGGGCTCTGTTCGGTGCGCTTAGGGGTGTGTTGTTCTGCTTTTTGATCATGTTGGTCGTTCCTATTGTTTTTCTTGTTCTGCCCGTGAATCAAATAACAGACTACTTCAGCAGTTCGAATCTGGCCACTTTTTTTTCGGAAAACAATTTCTTTTTCCATCTGATCCGCGGCGGCGTCTAAATGACGCTTGTTTATATCTTTCTATATGTTTCACGTGAAACTTTTTTTGAATGAGAGCTCAAAGATTTTCTCAGGAAATGTTTCACGTGAAACTTTTTTAAATCATTTTCAGCAGTTTTTTGTTTCACGTGAAACAAAAAAAGTCCACCACCAGTGGCAGACTTAATTTTCGTCATTTCTATTTGTTTGTCATTAAAAAATCATATAGGGAGTTCAATTGATCCTGATTATAATACTGCAGTATGATCTTTCCCTTCTTCATATCGCCTGATATGAGAACGCGCGTGCCGAGCGCTGCGGTCAATGACTTCTCCGCTTCTTTGATTTCCGTTTCCGTGCTTTCCTTTTTTCTTTCCTGCGGCTCATGTTTATTCAGCGCTTTTACAAGCTCTTCCGCAGCTCGAACGGAAAGCCCCTGCGAAACGATCTTCATTGCAAGTCTTTGCTTATCCTCATTCCGGTCTAGCGCCACAAGGCAACGCGCATGGCCGGAAGATAAATCTCCCGCGATTACCATACTTCGTACGGATTCAGGCAAAGAGAGCAGTCTTAAGGTGTTGGCCACAGCGCTTCTTGATTTTCCGAGCCGCGTTGATAGTTCATCCTGCGTCAGTTTGTATTCATCCATAAGCATGCGCATTGCTTGCGCTTCTTCTATAGGGTTTAGATCCTCACGTTGGAGATTCTCAACAAGCGATACCTCCATGAGCTCTGCTTCGGAGTATTCCTTGATAATGACGGGAACATCCTTTAATCCCGCAAGACGTGCGGCACGGTATCGCCTCTCACCCGCAATAATCGTGTAGCGTGGTCCGTTTTTCTGAACGATAATGGGCTGAACAATGCCATATGTGCGAATGGACTGTGAAAGTTCTTCCAGCTTTTCGCTGTCAAAATGCTTTCTCGGTTGGCTCACATTCGGATCAATATCGTTAACATTAACCGTTTTTATCCCGTCGCTGTGGTCTCCCTTCTGTGCAGGGGCATCACCAATTAGCGCGCCCAAGCCTTTTCCCAAACGTTGCTGCTGTTTCATTATTCGGCGCCTCCATTCTCGATAATCTCATTTGCAAGATCGGTGTAACACTGCGAACCAAGACAAGTCGCGTCATAGCGGATAACCGGAAGTCCAAAGCTTGGCGCTTCACCGAGCCTCACATTTCGGGGAATGATGGTACTGTAAACTTTATTCTTGAAATATTTTTTAACTTCCTCGACGACCTGTATTGACAGATTCGTTCTCCCGTCAAACATGGTCAGTACAACGCCTTCCACCTCGATATTGGGATTGAGATTCGCCTTAACCAGCTTAATGGTATTTATAAGCTGTGACAAACCTTCAAGCGCATAATACTCACATTGAATGGGAACGAGTATTTTATCAGCTGCCGTCAGCGCATTGATTGTGATAAGACCAAGTGACGGCGGACAGTCCATGAAAATATAGTCATACTTTTCTCGTATGTTTTTAAGCGCATTTTTTAAAATATGCTCGCGTGCCATACGAGATACCAGCTCTACTTCGGCGCCCACGAGATCAATATTGGCAGGAAGGACATCGAGAGTATCTATCATCGTACCAACTATCGCGTTTTGAGCGTCTATACTGTTGATCAGTACGTCATAGGACGATGCCTTGAGTGTGCTCTTATCGATTCCGAATCCGCTTGTCGAATTACCCTGCGGATCCACGTCGATAAGTAATACTCTTTTTCCGGTTTCCGCAAGACAGGCGCTCAAATTGACAGCCGTCGTCGTCTTACCAACGCCGCCTTTTTGGTTGGCGATGGCGATAATTTTTGACATATTGTTAACCCCCTGTATCGTTAAATTTATTATAAAGCAAAAGACTATGAATGGAAAGAGCACACTTGGGAAATAAATAAAGTCCGTATTTGACAGAATGGTTACAAAAAGTTCATACTGCCATTGTTGAAGTCAAAAGCTATCTGTGTTATAGATAAGATTATATAAGCAGATATTTTGCAGCGAAGGAAGGATTGACGTATGGAGAAAAGAATACTTGTTGTGGGAGATTCTCTTTCAAAAGGCGTGGTGCTGGATGAAGAAAAAAAGAAATATACACTTCTAAAAGATTGTTTTTTTAATCTTCTGACGGCATCTGTGGATGCGCAGATGATCAACGCATCTCGTTTTGGATCCACTGTCACACAGGGTCAAAAAGTGTTGGAATCCAAAATGCAGAAATATGATCCGGACATCGTTGTGATTGAATTTGGCGGCAATGACTGCGATTTTCTATGGGACAATATCGCGCAGGATCCCATGAAAGATCATATCCCCAAAACACCACTGGACACATTCGAACAGAGCATCAATGATATGATCGACTATGTACAGCAAAATGGAAAGACAGCGATACTCACCACGCTTCCACCTCTCTATGCCGATAGTTATTTTAAATGGTTTACAAATTATGACAAAGAAAAGGGTTTAAATATATTAAAATGGCTTAAGGATATCTGGCGCATATATTGGTGGCAGGAGCGCTATTCAAATTGTATTCAATACATCTCAAGAATAAGAAATATCAATTGCATCGATATACGTCGATCCTTCCTAAAGAGTAAAGAATTTGCTGATTACATTTGCTCTGATGGCATTCACCCAAACAAAGAGGGTCACAAACTCATATTTGAAACGGTGATGAACTATATTAAGGACAACGCCTCGTATTTGCTTGTGTCAAATACGTAATCAAAGATTTTATCCGCTGCTCGA
Organism: Bacillota bacterium; assembly: GCA_023399095.1. GTDB lineage: Bacteria > Bacillota > Clostridia > Christensenellales > SZUA-584 > SZUA-584. The sequence continues at coordinate 36,416 of JAEWQS010000078.1, read as the reverse complement.
TTTCATACTACACAAAATGGAATCTTAATTTTGTTACAAATAATTTAATGGTACTTTTTTTTAAATATGGTATACTGTCTGCATGAAAATGACGAAAAAGCAAATTGTCTGGATCATCGTGCTCTGTGCGATACTCGCTGCTGCGGCCATCCTTTATTATATCGGTAAAAACAACGGATGGTTTACGCTATTTGAAAACAAAGAAAACTTTCAGGCATATGTGGCTTCATTCGGTGCCTGGGCACCTCTTGCCTTTTTTGCACTGCAATTTATACAGGTAATTGTCTCCCCGATTCCGGGCGGCATCACCACACTGGCCGGTGGTGTCCTTTTCGGCTTTTTCTATGGTTTCCTTATTTCATTTTCCGCTGTTTTTCTTGGTTCTCTTGCTGCATTTCTTCTTGGAAAAAAGTTTGGCCGTCCGCTTGTAGAGCGTATTGCTGGCAAGGAAGTCATAGAAAAATATATGGAAACCGTGTCTTCACGCCAACGCGTTTTACTCATAATGATGTTTGTTTTTCCGTTCTTTCCGGATGATATATTATGCTTAATTGCGGGTCTTAGTGCACTCAATCTGCCGTCTTTTGCGCTGATCGTGATACTGACAAGACCATGGGGTCTTCTCTTTTCTGCCCTTGTGGGATCAGGCCTTATTTCCATTCCTATGTGGGGATGGATCATTATGGGCGCGATTGCGATTGTACTTTTTATTCTTGCAACAAAATACGCTCCTCTTATTGAGGAGCGCACTCATAGCTGGCTCAAAAAAACGTTTCTAAAAAAACGTTCTCATTAATTGTTGCTCGTTTTTACCGGAAGCACAAGATACAGATAGCTTTCTCCCGATATTGGATGGATCACACACGGGCTGATATTTGTATTAAAATCCATCACGATTTCTTCATCAGCAACCTCTTTTAGCACATCGAGTAAATACCGCGCGTTAAACGAAATGCTTAAATTTTTTCCTGTGAGGCGGATATCCATTTCTTCTCTTGCCTTACCGACTTCGGAATCTGACGTAATCGTCAGATTGCTGCCGTCTATTTCAAAATTGATTAGATTCGTTTTGGACTGGCGGGCCATGATGCTCGCACGCTCCAGACTTCCAAATAAGTTTTGCCGGCTCACAATCACACGTGTCATAAAGTCGGTAGGCAGTATGTTTTTGTATTTTACGTAGTCGCCCTGCAGCACGCGTGATACGATCTCGATATTTTCACAGACAATGCCAACTATGTTTTCTTTCGTAAAAACTTTGATTGTGGTTTCGTCTTCAGGAATGATACGTGCAACCTCTCTCATCGATTTTGAGGGCACAACCACCTCTTTATTATCATGTTGCGACATTAAGGTTTCTTTGCGTACAGCGAGTCTGTAGCCATCCAGAGCAACCATTTTAAAGCCGCTGCTGCTAAGTTCCATCAATAAGCCTGTGAGTATCGGTTTTTCCTCGCTGGCAGACGTGGCAAATACCGTTTGGTCAATCATACTGACCAACTGTTTGGAGTAGAGCGTGATGCCGTCTACAGCGTCAAACTTCGGAAATGCCGGATATTGCTCCGCGCTCATATAACAAAGCGTGGTTTTAGAATGTCCGCATTCAAGCACCACATTACTGCCCTCAGTATATAAGCTGATATCACATTCTTCAAATTTTGCAAGAAGCTCACAGAATAACTTTGCAGGAAGCACAACATCTCCTTCTTCAAGTACATTCGCTTCATTCATGCATTTGATAGAAAGCGTACCATCGCTCCCATATAACGTTATATTATTGTTTATTGCTTCAATCCTTATTCCTTCAAGAAGATAAACGGGTGATTTTAGTGCAACAGCCTTCGCAGCAATATTCACGTTCTTCTGCAACTCACTTTTGTTACAAACTATCCTCATATAGGGCTCCTTAAAAACGTATTTATACCTACAAGGTATCATTACTAAATTAAATAGTAATAGTAGTAGTAGGTGGTGTTGATAATGTGTATAACATGGTTTTCTCAGTTCTCATCGCAAAATCTGCCTCTTCATTCGATATATCAGACTTGAATTTGCGGTGCATGCAATGTCAACATAGCTGGGATAATCAAAATATAAGCTATTGCGGCTTTAATATTCTATCAACAAAGTATCCACTATTCTTTCAGCTTTGTGATGAAATCATCCACGAGCGTTTTCATTTCAAAATTCGATTGTACCTCTTTTTCTATTTTCTCGTAGGCATGCTTAACCGTTGTATGATCGTTCTTACCATAAATTTCGGCTATAGCTTTGTAAGACAAGTCCATCAGCTTTCGAGTCAGGAACATCGCTATTTGTCTGGGATATGCCACGCCGTGGTTTTTCTTGTTGCTTGTGATTTCTTCCTCGGATATCTCATAATATTCACAGACTGTTTGCAGTATATGCTTTGAAGAAACTTTCTTTGTATTTGTATTTAAAAAATCGCGTATGGCAATCTCGGCTTCAATAATGTTTGGCGTGCGACCGTTAAGAACGGTATACGCGATAATTTTCTTTAGTGCGCCCTCAAGCGAGCGGATATTAGACGATACCTTGGTAGCAATCAAATCCAATATCTCATTGCTGACTTCACATTTCAAAGAATCCTTGGATGTGATATCCTTGGCTTTTTTTGTGAGGATGGCAAGCTTTGTTTCATAATTCGGCGGCTGAATATCGGCAATCAAACCACCTTCAAAGCGAGACTGAAGCCTCTCTTCTAGCCTTGCGATCTCTTTTGGAGGCTTGTCCGAAGATAAAATGATCTGTTTGTTGTTTTCATGCAAATCGTTAAACGTATGAAAAAATTCTTCCTGTGTGCTCTCCTTGCCGGCGATAAACTGAATATCGTCTATCAGCAGGACATCGGCTTTTCGGTATCTTTTGCGAAATTCCTCTGTCTTGGATGTTCGTATTGCGTTGATGAGGTCGTTTAGAAAAGGCTCGCTCTTGACGAACATCACTGTAGCTGCGTTGTTTTTTTCAGAGATATGGTTTGCGATGGCCTGCATCAAATGCGTTTTGCCAAGCCCTGTTTTTCCATAAATAAAAAGCGGATTATACGTATAGCCGGGGTTATCGGCCACAGCTCTGGCCGCAGCGTGTGCAAATTCGTTGGAACTGCCGACCACAAACGTATTGAATGTATAATACGGATTAAGCATAGAGCGCGTGTTGTTTAAGTTTTCAGCTTCCTGATGAATGACAGGAGGCTGTTTTAAACGGGAGGCTTCCTCGGTATCCAAAAAATAAACATCGATTTCCTGACCATAATCCATCGCATCAGCCGCATCGTTCATGGCGCTGACGATCAGATTCTTATAGCTTTTTTCAACGAGTTCCTTGTGAATTGGGTTAAGCGTCTGAAAATAAAAAGCATCGTCTACATTTTTTATAGGTGACAGTGTTTTTATCCATGTATCGTAACGTACACTGACAAGCTCCTGTTTAAGTATTTCTAATGCTTTTTCCCAGATCACCAAAAATGTATCCACACCCATACCTCAATAATAATATAATAAATAAAAATGATAATCGCAAATAGAGAGACCAAAATCAATTAAACAACAACATTTGTTCGATTAGTCCACCAGTTTATCCACATTATGTGGATAAGTTATTTAATAATCGAACATAAAACATTCTATCACATAAGGCAAAACGTCTCAACCGTAAAGCATGAAAAAAGATTGTCAGAAATCACAAGCTGATAGATTATCTCAAATTCATAAAAATGCAATGATAATCGCGATAAATGAAATCAATAGATCCTGCGTGCAAAAGACAAGTTGCGGTCATAATAATCTGACAGATTACTGACTGTGACACAGGCGTTACTGGAGCTTGCGTGAATAAATGAATTATCACCAAGGTAAATGCCGGTATGATTGATTCGTGAGCTGTTGTCAGACAGAAAGAACAAAATATCACCAGGAACAAGCGCATTGCGGTCGGATATTTTTGTCCAGCTTTCAATATTGGAAAAACCGTCAGCGCTGCAGCGTTTTGTGGAAACGCCCATATATTTAAGTACATAATATACAAAACCAGAACAATCAAACGAACCCGGGCCTTCGGTGGCAAACACATAAAGTTTTCCAAGCTGCTCGTTGGCAAAGGTCAGCATTTTATTTGCTTCAGATATGGGCTGTGATGATGATGTTTCGTTGGCAACCCGGTCGGTACCGTCCCATGCCGCTATATTACCCGAATAGAGCACCTCGCGCGTGTTCTTGCCTGCTTTGGCATCAACCGAAAGTCCGTTTTGCGCTTGAAACTCTTTTAGGGCATCCGCAGTGACGGTGCCGAAATAACCGGTGGTTGGGCCGCTGAAATAGCCAAGCTCAGACAGTCGCTTTTGCAGCTGCACGACATCGCTGCTCCGATCTCCCGGATAGATGCATAAAGATTTCGCATTTTCAGAGTTTAGCGCAGTCATGGTTTCAGTGCCGACAATACCATCTGCCACAATGCCGTTTGTGCTTTGAAAGCTCTTGACAGCCTGTTCGGTAACCGGACCATAATATCCTGTGATACTGGGATAGTTATAGTACTCAAGTTCTTTTAGTTTTTCTTGTATGTCTGAAACAATTGTGCCTTTGTCTCCCGGTTCCGGATAGTCAGCGTCCGTATCACCGGATGTGAATACCCGATTTTCGGGAGATATTTCGAAATCTTCTCCCATTATCGATGACAAGGTTTCCGGGCCTGCTTTGCCATCCGCCGCAAGCGAATGAGATACTTGATAGTCAATCACGGCCTGCTGTGTCTTGGTGCCGTAATAACCTGTCGCGTTGCCGGAAAAAAAACCGAGATCTTTGAGCTTTGATTGCAGTGCGAGCACATACTCGTCCTTATCTCCTATTTTAAGTACTTGGTAGCGCTCTGCAGCAAAGGCGGTGATGGGAAAGCACGCAAAAAGCACTGCAAATAAGAACAGCAGTGCCAGCAATATTTTCGCTTTGGGCAACATTTTCCGCATCATACGAATATTATATAAAACTGTTTCATTGAAGGCAATTGACGTATATACGCATATAACGCGAAAATGAACAATTTGATAAGATTATTACGGAAATATTACAGATATATTAATAACAAGGCGTTTTAAGCGGTTTTTCAGCATTATTCATTAATTCACGATAAACACTCAACAAAACCCTGCTTTATCACCGAACAAACAACCACTCATGCACATGGTTATACACGTTATCCACGCGTTATCCACACTATGATAAAAAGCCAAACAAAAGCCTTGGGGGGTTCGCGCTGTCTGACAGTGTCATACATTGCTCAAGGCTGCGCACAGCTTGCTCCATGTTGCCTTCGTCGTTGGCGTGAATTTCGAAAAGCACGTCTCCTATTTTCACATCATCCCCGATGCGTTTTCTTATGATGAAACCAACCGCAGGGTCAATCACGTCGTCCTTCTTCAAGCGCCCCGCGCCCAGCATGCCGGCAATTTCTCCGAGCCGTTTACAGTCCGTCGCACTCAAGACTCCCTCATTGCTTGCATGCATTGCGGATATAATACGCGCGCGCGGCATCAGAGACGTATCATGGATTACGTTTGCGTTGCCACCCTGAGCAGCAATGATTTCACCGAGCTTTTGAAGAGCGCGACCAGAATGCAGTGCGTCAAGCAGCATGCCCTTTGCTCCTTCGTCGTTTTTGGCGATATCGGCAAGGCACAGCATGCGCGACGCGAGCGCGAGCGAAACAGTTAAAAGATCTCCCTGCACTCGGCCTGACAGCACGTCAATCGCTTCGATAATTTCGAGCGAATTGCCTACGGCAAGGCCAAGAGGCTGGCTCATGTCGCTGATAATCGCTGCGGTCTTTCGTCCGGCCATGTTGCCGATTCTCACCATCGCCTTAGCAAGTGCATAGGCATCGTCTGGATCTGTCATAAAAGCACCGCTTCCGGTCTTCACGTCCAGCATGATGATATCCGAGCCCGAAGCAAGCTTCTTGCTCATGATGCTGCTCGCGATCAACGGAATGTTTTCTACAGTAGCTGTCACATCGCGCAGCGCATACAGCTTTTTATCTGCAGGACACATATCCATCGTTTGACCGATCACAGCAGCGCCAATCCGTTTTACCTGAGATAAAAGAGCATCCAAACCCAAGGATACGGACATGCCGGGTATGGATTCGAGCTTATCCAGTGTGCCGCCTGTATGACCAAGGCCTCTTCCCGACATCTTGGCGACCTTGAGGCCGCATGAGCAAACCAGCGGAACGACGATCATCGTGGTGGTGTCGGCCACGCCGCCAGTTGAGTGCTTGTCGGCCACAATGCCAAGCTCGCTCAAATCTGCCATATCACCCGAAGCCGCCATCACCTTTGTCAGGTGAACGGTTTCATCATCGTCCAGCCCGTTAATAAAAGCAGCCATCAAAAAAGCGGAGGCCTGATAATCAGGAATCTGATCCGATACATAGCCGTTAATAAAGAATTCAATTTCTTCATTGCTGAGCTTATTACCATCCCGCTTTTTTGCGATAATATCATACATCCTCATCATGTTTCGTCCTTTCTAATGTCTTTTCCATGGAAATGTCGTAGTCTATTCGGACTGGTTTGTCTCGTATTCGCTGCGCAAGAGCCCAAAGCAGAGTACATCCTGTACGACGCCCATACGAATATGGTGCGCGCGCTGGCAGCCTTCAAGCGTGAACCCGTTCTTCTCGAGCACACGCTGAGAGGCTTTGTTGGGCGCAAAGCAGCGTGAATAGATTTTTTGTACGCCCAGCATGGTGAACGCATAGGCCACGGCCATGCCCGCCGCCGTTGTCATCACTTTCTTGTTCCAGTAGTCCTCTCCAATCCAATAGCCAAGCTCGGCGCGTTCATGCTCGGGTTCGTGCACCAATCCGACAACACCCATAAACTCTTCGTCGCCAAGCACCGCAAACACATGTTCATTCTCGTGGCTTTCCACATAGTCCAGCCAAATTTGCGCATGTTCACTCTCATATGGATAGGGAAGATTGGCTGTCATCTGCGCGATGGCAATGTTGTTGGCAAGCCGTGCAACATCAGTCAAATCGCTTTTGTCAATGCATCTAATGCTGATATCCATGTTTAATTCTCCCAATATAATAGCAATATCATAGCATAATTTTTGAAAGGCTGAAATAGGCCACGGCATACGATTTTTGTCGGCTTGTTGCAGGTATGGATTTGTGTAAGTATAATATATAAGGAAAAAGGCTTATCATCAAACCAGCGGAGGCGTATATGGAATTCACAAAAATGCATGGACTCGGAAACGATTTTTTGATATTCGATGATGACGGCATGGGTACAGACTATAGCGCCCTTGCGAAAAAACTGTGCTGCCGCAGGCTCAGTGTGGGTGCGGACGGTATCATGGTCGTGCTGCCGTCGCTTTGCGCGGATATCCGTATGCGCATCATCAACGCGGACGGCAGTGAAGCGGAGATGTGCGGCAACGGCATACGCTGTTTTGCAAAATACGTGTATGAGCGCGGTATTGTGACCAAAGAAGATATGACGGTGGAAACGCTTGCGGGCATAATGAAGCCCCGACTTATTATAAAGGACGGCAAGGTCACCGAGGTGTGCGTGGACATGGGCAAGCCGTCGTTTGAGCGCGAAACCATACCGATGAACGGTGAAGACAGCGGGTTTGATGTTGTCATTGAAGCGGGCGGACAAAACGTGTCTGTGTCTGCACTGCTTATGGGTGTGCCGCACACCATAATGCAAACGGAGGATATTGATGCGCTGGATACGACGGCACTTGGTCCCGCGATAGAAAGGCATCCTATTTTCCCTAAAAAAACAAATGTCAACTTCGTGCAAGTGATAGATGATGAGAACCTCCGGGTACTCACATGGGAACGCGGCGCGGGTTTTACGCTTGCCTGTGGCACGGGGTCTTGTGCAAGCGTTGTGGCGATGTATAAAAAGGGGCTTATTGGACGAAAAGCATCGGTGCATTTGGCGGCTGGATCTCTTTTCATCGAATATCTTGATGATGACCGCGTGATTATGACGGGCCCTGCAGAAGAAGTTTATACGGCAACGCTCAACAAAACTCACCTAAAAAAGACATGCTTTTCGGAAAACCCGCAATGAATATACCAAAAAGCTTAAAAACTTTGTCCGAAATATTTGCAGCCAATGGCTACGCGCTATACCTTGTGGGCGGATATGTACGCAACATCGTCCTTGGTCTGCCTGGGGGCGATTTTGACGTCTGCTCATGTGTGCTGCCTGAAAAAGCAGTGAGCATTGCACGTGATGCGGGGCTTGCCGTGATCGAAAAGGCAGTGCCGCTGGGTACCGTGGAGCTGCGGCTTAAAACGGACGACGGATGGGAGGCATTTGAGCACACGACCTGGCGGCGCGATTTTTATCCGCCTGGTGGTGATCACCGCCCCTACCGCGTCGAGTTCACAACGGATATGAAAGAGGACGCGCAGCGGCGCGATTTTTCTGTCAATGCGCTGTATATGAATATCAAAACCGGTGAGATCACTGATCCAACAGGCAGAGGGCTTGCCGATGCGAAGAATGAGATACTGTATACGGCGGCGGCACAGCCGGATATCACAATTCGTGATGACGGCCTTCGCATTATGCGAATGGCCCGGTTCGCCGCTGAGCTCGGGTTCGATGTGGCGGTCGATCTGCTGGATGCGGCAAGGGCGCAAGCGGCGCTGCTCACGGATATATCGGCGGAGCGAAAACAAATTGAGCTCAAAAAAATACTCATGTCAGATATAAAATATGCATCGGTCACCACAGGCGGCCCCCTTCATGGTCTGACGCTTCTGCGTCAAACTGGCGCGCTCAAATATATCCTGCCACGGCTGTGGGAAGGAGACGGTGTGGCACAATCACCGCAGTATCACGAATACGACGTGCTCGGGCATTGCCTGCATGCTTGCGCGGCGGCGCCGCCCGTATGGGTGCTGCGTCTCGCGGCGTTGCTTCATGATATCGGCAAGCCGGAAGCGCTGAAGCGCAGCGGGAAGATGTACGGACACGAGACGATCGGTGAAGCACTTGCGCGTGGTGAGATAAATGCGCTGAAAATGGACAATAAGACAAAGGCGGCGGTACTTCCGCTGATTCGCAATCATATGTTTGATCTTGAGGCCAAAGCCAAGCCCAAAACAATTCGCAACCGCGCGGTGCTGCTGGGCCGCGAGAGCTTTGAAAGGCTGATTGCGCTGCGGCGGGTAGATGTGGTGGGCTCGGGAAAGCCCGTGCACACAGTTGCATCCGCTGACAATTGGCAGAAGGAACTTAACCGAATGATACAAGAGCGTGTGCCGTGGTGTGTGCAGGAGCTTGCCATCACCGGTAAAGATATCGCAGAGCAGCTGGGTATCCAGCAATCCCCCGTGATTGGGCGCATTCTTGAACAGCTGCACAAGGAATGCGTGCTAAACCCTGCTCAGAACAATATAGAATTACTCAAACGTCGGGCAAGAAGGATTGCCGGGAAATTGTTAACATAATGTTACATAAGTTACATATCAATGACAAGCATACTTGAATTATTGTGCACGCCGTAGTATGATCAAATTGAATATGGGGGCGATGAAATGAGCAGATACAGGCGTAAAAAGGAAAAGCTCTTCGAAAATAGCGAATATATGGGCGCTTATGTGAATATCTCTTTCGATATCGTCACGGAAACGGCAATGGGGCCGGAAACGCTTCGCTTTGAAACAAAGATCCATTACTATGAAAAAGGTGAAGGATATCCGCTGCTGCTTGTGCACGGCATGGGGCAGTCTCTTTATACATGGCGTGAGAATATCGATTTCTTTGCGGAAAACGGATTCCGCGTGATCGCACCCGATATGGCGGGCTTTGGCTATAGTGGACATTTGAACATTTATTATACCATTGAGGAAAACGCACTGGTTATCGGCGCTTTTTTAGATGCGCTCGGTATAAAAAGAACGCACATCGCCGGGTTCTCCACAGGAGCGTTATGCGCGCTCCAATTTACCGCAATGAATCCCAAAAGAGTGGACAAACTGGTGCTTGTATCGCCGGGCGGCCCAAACGAGCATTACCCAATGTCGTTAAAGTTTTTGACCTCGCGGATCGGTTCGTTTTATTTTAGGCATATCTTTAGCGAAGCCGCGGTTCGCGCTGTGCTTGGTGAATGTTATTTTGATGCAACCCAATTAACTCAAGAGGTGCTTGCCGGCTACTATGAGCCTCTAAAAAACAAAGAGACAAGAGAGACTTTTGTCAGATGTCTGCTCCATTTCGATGATGCGTTTGTGCGTTCGAATTTGAAGGGTATAAAAAAACAGATACTCATATTTCAAGGCACAGAAGACCGACTGCATAACGACGAGGTTGTTCGTTCCATGACAACGCCGCTGCAGCATAAGAAGTTTGTACGCATCCGCAATTGTGCGCATTTGGTTCATGAAGAAAAGCCGGATCGTTTTAACAAGGAAACACTTTCGTTCTTAACCGAAGCTGAAAAGCCGCAGACATTTGAATTGTGGCCTGTGGTTGAATAATGCGTATTATTTGTTATAATAGATGTAATTGACACAGGAAAAAACCCGCTTGGAGGAATAAGTATTGGGAGCTTTAGACAGATTTAAGAGGATGCGAAGGAGACGCAATATGCGGATGCGATCGGGCCGCGGGCCAAGGCGCGTTTCGCGTTTTCGCGTGTCAAGCTTGGGTCCGCTGGTCAAGATTGGTGGTTTGGTACTGGGTGTGGCGGCACTGGCTGTGCTCGTTATATTTGTGATTGTACCGATGTTTGGCGGCAGCGCTGAGCCTGCTGAAACCGAAACGCTTGCCCCTACGCCCCAGCCCACGCTTGCTCCGATGGCCAGAGCGGACATGTCTGATCTCGATAAGGAACTCACGGTGGCCAATCAGTCCATAAATGATCCATATATATTTGGACAGGAGGCCGTATTCTCTACTGGGCAGGCAAATGAGACAGCGCCCATCATTGATACGATTTCCATATACAATCTGGATTCACAAGAGACAGTTGCGGTTCAAGGTATATCCAAAAAGTATGCCACACTGTTTGAACCCAAAATGAATGATAAATATATCGTATATCTCGACTGCAAGGATGAATACGGCGGTGCCGTTTGCGGCTATGATCGCGCTACGAGTGAATCGTTCGTGATGCGTGAATATCTGTATGGCAAGCCCAAGGTTTCTTTGTCGGGTGAATATGCGCTGTGGCTCCAACAGACCAGCAAAGGGACCGACAGGTTGTATCTTTACCATCTGCCAACGCGCGAGACAGCGGAGATAGAAATTTTTGTGAATACGCCGTTTTCATTCAGTTCGCCGTACATGTCGGATGATCGAATCGTCTATGTTCAGCCCAATGGTGAAAGTCAGCTGCTTGACGGGTCTTCTGCTTCAACCGAGGCCGAAATTGTCGTCATGCCGCTTGCTCAAAACGGCGACGCGAACAAGATTTTGTTCCGGCCGGGTGTCAGCGTGCTTGACCCAATGATCAGCGGAGACAATATCGTGTTTATCGATACGTATGCCGACAGCAACAAGCTGTATCTTTGCACCAAGGAAGGCGATACGTATTCCGCACCGTCTGTGATAGCAGAAAACATCGTCAACTATTCCGTGGGTGACGGGTTTGTGGCTTACACAAAAAATGAAGCCGTGTATATCTACTACTTTGCGGATCAGAGCTCGGGCCGCTTGACGACTGAGAGTTCACGCGTGCTGCTTGCAAGCGTCTGCGGGAAGAATGTGACATGGTACGATATCGCCGATCTCGCTGGCGCAAATATCGTGTTCTATGCACAGGTGCCATAAGTCAATTAAGATATCAAAAGAGCTTGGCAACATACGTCCAAGCTCTTTTTTAGTTCTTGTTTCAGAAAATCGTTAGCCCACGTTCTTTTCTTTAAGCTTCTTATACATATTGAAATAGGCGTATTGTCCCAATGACGCGAGCATGAATGCGAGCGTGAAGCATATGAAATACACATGCCATGGCGCCACAAGTTTGTGCAGGAAGGTAAAAGCGACGGAAGTATTGAATATGAATGCCGCGATTTTGCCGAATGTATTTGCAGGCGCTATGATATCCTTAAAGTATAGATAAATGCCGCCAAAGACCATGAGCAGCTCTTTGATGATAATCACCACGAGCACATACCAGGGCAAGACACCCGTTGCGGTAAAAGCAATCACCGCGAATACAGACATCAGCTTGTCCGCCAGAGGATCAAGCAGCGTGCCCGCTTGTGTCACAAGATGCTGTTTGCGCGCGATATAGCCGTCCAGCAGATCGGTGGCGCAGGCGATGATGTAGGTAATAAGCGCCGGTACCATCTTGTCAAAATAAATCAGTATTGTAGAAACCGGTACCAAAGCAAACCGAAACAGCGTGATTATATTGGGTATATTTAAAGGTATTCTTGGCAAACCCACCACTCCCCCAGGTAAAATAAGCGCAAATAAATAGCGCCGTCTTGTTCATTATACCAGACAGCGCTACCTTTGACCATATTTTCGTTACTCAATGGGCTTTCCGTTTGTCAGCAGATATTTTTCGGCTTCTGTGCACCAGAAACCGCCGACTTTTTTCGTGATATTGGCAAGCTCCTGCAAAACAGGATCCTCGCTCTTGTCAAAATCATCAATGGCCGTAAGCGGCATGGATATATGCGTATAAATAAGCTTTTTTCCGCCGGGAATGTGCGGCAGATTGAGCGTGGCATCGATAACGGCATCCAGTCCACCCACATGCGTGATCATAGACGCAGGATTGATAAGGCCGCGGGCCATCATATCAAGAGATTCGCGCATATCGTCCGTGTTGCCGCCTGACGTGCCCACCACATGTGTGTACGAATAGTGGACGTTGTAGAAATTGAACATTGCAGAGAATGATGCATCTGTGGGGCCTGCAAAGAAATTAAGACAGCCGTCAAAATAGAGCATCCTGTCGCCCATTTCAATGACAGGTGCAACAGGCGCCATCACAAGCACGTCGTTATAGCCTTTGCCATCCGTGAGTGCCATCATCTCATTGAATGCGGCAGGTTCTTTGGTATTGAAATAGTGCAGCGCCACGCCCATTCGTGCCGCTTCTTCCACCGTATAGATACGTTTGGCTCGCTCCAAGCGAGCGTCATCGATATCCGTGACGACCAGCAGCTTAGGGCGGCGGTCGCAATGCAGCGCATAGTCAATCGCACCAAGACCCATCGGGCCTACGCCCGCGAGTATCGCCATGTTGCCGCCTTCCACGATGCCCATATCATGCACATATTCGCCAAGGCGCGTGTGATAAAACGCGTGGAAGGTGCCGACGATGCAGCTCATAGGCTCTGCGAGTGAACCGTAAAAGAATGCGTCGGAATTGTATTTAAGCAGGCATTGCTGTGTCATAACTTCTGCGGGGATCACGACATATGTGGCATCGCCGCCTATGTATCGGAACGAATAGCCGGGTGCGTCCTGCGAGCCTTTGTAGTTAAGCGCAGGCTGAATGGAAAATTTATCGCCCGGTGAGAACTGGTCTTGCCATTTTGTGCCGACTTCAACAATTTCGCCGCAGAACTCATGTCCCAGAATTGTGGGATTTTGCGCCACATCGTTGGGAACGCGCTTATGGGCAGGGCCCAGTTCAGCCGCTTTAAACGACGACATGCACAAGCTGTCTGATATAACCTTTGCCAGTATTTCGTCTTCTTTGATCGGCGGAAGCTCAAAAGTTTCCAATCGAAGATCCTCGATACCATAGATTCTGACTGCTTTTGTTAACATAAAATCCTCCAAATTATAAATCTCTTTAAACTACGGTAACAGCCGTGCTTTGCTGTATCTTTTCAAGCGATTCGCTGTCTATTCGGCTGTCCGTGATAAACTCATCAATCTGCTGCCATTTCGCAAATTCGATGACAGCCTGCGTGGTGGACTTGCTTGCGTCACCCAGCACCACAACGCGGTTGCCTGCTTGGATCATTGCTTGCTTTAAATCGGCTTCAAAGAAGTTTTCCACACACGGGCCGGGGCGGTCATAAAAGCCGCTTGTACCTAGTATGGCCAAATCCACACGAATTTCTGCAAGGCTGCGCATGGCCCAACTGCCCACGATGGAATTACTGTTGTGGCGGATCATGCCGCCAAGCAGATATGTCGTAATGCCAAATTCATCAAGAATCTGCGCGGCTTTTAACCCGTTGGTAAACACAGTGAGATCCTTTTTGATGGCGAGCGCCCGCGCGAGCGTAAACACTGTGGAGCCGCCGTCGAGTATCAGAGACATACCGCTTTCAATGCGTTCCAGGGCTTTTGAAGCGATACGTGTTTTTTCATCAAGATTCGTGACGGATTTTTCTTTGAAGCTGGGCTCATACATCGTGCTTGAAGAAACAGCTCCGCCATATGTCTTCTTTGCGACACCTTTGCGTTCAAGGTAGATGAAATCCTTGCGAATGGTTTCGGAAGTGACTGCAAAAAGTTCTGCAAGCTCAGAGGCTTTTACGCTTCCCTCGACGCTCAGCTTTCGTTCAATATAATCTCGTCTGTCTTGTGTCAAGTGATCACTCATCAACCTTCTCCTTGCAGTAAAATACAAACGAAAACCAACACAAACCAACCAATAGCTATTATATAGTTGCTATAAGAGTGTGTCAACAAGTGAGGCTGTTGTTTTTGCAAAATTCATTGTATTATGAAGTTAACAAATATATAATAATAACGGCTTGAGCAAAGGTAGGGTTAATCTATGTTTATGCAATATGATATCAATATCATATCGCTGTTAATCCTGGCCGTGGTTTTATACAACAATATCAAAAATGGCGGAGAGAAACTGGTGCGACAGCGCTTGTTTCGGATTCTGATTATTTGCGATATGCTGCTGCTCATCATTAATTCGGCTGTGATAATTGCGATGAGGCTGCAAGGCGAAGCCGTTCAAACGGCGCTTAACCTTTTGCAGGCTTTCTTGTTATTGCTTTCTTTGTTTTTTTGCGAGTTGTGGGCATTCTTTTGCACTTACCGTAGCGGGCACAGAATAAAGAGCCGCGGTTTTGTCGTGATGAGCGTACCGCTGCTTATCTTTGCGGTGCTTTTGGTGGCTAATTTCTCAAACGGCATGGTTTTTGCGTTTAAGAATGGGAATATATATGAGCAGGGGCCCTGTTTTCATGTGATGAGTGCGGCGGCGCTGTTCTATGTGGTGTATTCTTTTGTGCTGCTATATCGGAGCAGAAAAACGATGGAACACAGGGAATACTATTCGTATCTGCTGATATTGATTGCCGTATCGGCGGTGGGCATTGTGGAATTGGTTTTTCATCTTGAAGAGTCTGTCATCTGGCCAGCCGTGGCAGTCGGCCTTCTGTTGCTTCAGCTGTTTTCTCTGAATGAAAAGATGAACTTGGATCATCTGACGGGGCTGCATAACAGAAAGTATCTCGATGCGTATGTGGAAGACTTACTTTCAGTGTATAGAAACGCACAGGGGACGGAGTATAACGCTTGTTTCGCGGCATTGATGCTGGATATTGACCATTTCAAATCCATAAACGACACATATGGGCATTTGCAAGGCGATAAAGCACTCATTAATGCGTCGGCGCTGCTCAAAAAAAGCGTGCGCCGAGGAGATTTTGTGGCGAGGTACGGCGGTGACGAATTTATGATCGTGCTGGATCGGTGCGGTGCGCAAACGCCTGACCGTGTGATCAAGCGTTTGCAGGAAAACGTGCGCCGTTATAATATCGAAAACAAACTTCCGTATGAACTGAGTTTCAGCATTGGTTTTAAGCTTTTCACAAATGTCCGCGGCCTCAGTGCCAAAGACATATTTGCGAAGATCGATGAACTGATGTATAAAAATAAGCAAAGCAAAGCGATATCCGGCGGAATCAACTGCCAACTATAAATAAGGAAAGTGACATCAAGATGCAGTACAAAACAGACCTTGAGATTGCCAGAGAAGCGGAGCTGGTGCCTATTCAGCAGATAGCCCAAAGCGCGGGCATTCTCGAAAACGAACTCATTCCATTTGGCTATAAAAAAGCAAAGGTATCACTGTCGATACTGGAACGCATGAAGGGAAAAGGCGAAGCCAAGCTGATTTTGGTATCCGCGATTAACCCGACACCTGCCGGTGAAGGCAAAACAACGGTGTCTATCGGCCTTGCCGACGCGCTCAAAAAATGCGGTAAAAAAGTTTGCCTTACGCTGAGAGAACCTTCTCTTGGGCCTGTGTTTGGCATGAAGGGGGGCGCAGCCGGCGGCGGATACGCCCAAGTGATACCGATGGAGGATATCAACCTGCATTTTATAGGCGATATTCACGCGGTCACGGCAGCGAACAACCTGCTTTGCGCGCTTGTGGACAACCATATTCAGCACGGCAACACGCTGAATATGGACCTGCGTCGTATCACGATTAAGCGGTGTATGGATATCAACGACAGACAATTAAGGTTTATCACTTGCGGTCTTGGCGGCCGTGCCAACGGCATGCCGCGTGAAGACAGCTTCGATATTACGGCCGCATCCGAGGTAATGGCGGTGCTTTGTCTCGCGAGTGATCTTCATGATTTAAAAAAGCGCCTTTCGCGCATCAAGGTGGCATATACGTACGATGAGCGCCCTGTCACGGCGGGTGATCTCAAAGCTGCCGGAGCAATGGCAGCACTGCTTAAGGATGCGATAAAGCCCAATCTCGTGCAGACGCTTGAGCAGACACTGTGTCTCATGCACGGCGGCCCTTTTGCCAACATTGCCCATGGATGCAACAGCTACATCGCGACAAATATGGCGATGCATCTTGCCGATTATGTGGTGACCGAAGCGGGCTTCGGTGCCGACCTTGGCGCAGAGAAGTTTCTTGATATCAAATGCCGCCAGACGGGGCTATGGCCGGACGCGGCGGTGATTGTGGTGACGATACGCGCGCTGAAATCTCACGGCGGCAAGCAAAAGGCCGAACTTAGCCAACCCGATGAAGACGCATTGATTCGCGGTATGCAAAATCTCGATAAGCATATTGAGAATATAAAAGACTATTACGGTCTGCCTGTGACTGTGGCGATCAACAGGTTTGTAACGGATACGCCTGAGGAAGTTGCGCTTGTGCAAAAACTGTGCCGTGCCAGAGGCGTGACAGCTGTGCCCACCGAGGTGTGGGAAAAAGGTGGAGAGGGCGGCGTGGCGCTTGCTGAGGAAGTGATACGTATCGCACAGAAGAGCAGCCCCAAACATCCGTATGAGCTGTGCGACGATATACCCGTTAAAATCGAAAAACTCGCCAAAACGATATATGGCGCAAGCGAGGTGCATTATTCGGCGGGCGTGACCAGAGCCATCGAAACACTCAGTAAAAACGGCTATGGGCAGCTTCCGATATGCATTGCGAAGACGCAGTATTCACTGTCGCACGACCCCAAGCTTATTGGAAGACCCAGCGGCTTTATATTTACAGTGCGCAATATCAAGCTTTCGGCGGGTGCGGGTTTTATCGTGGTGCTTGCGGGAGATATGATGACAATGCCGGGCTTGCCCAAAAATCCCGCTGCCGAGCAGATTACGATCGATGATGAAGGACGCATAGACGGCTTGTTCTAAGGAAGTGTGTCATATTTATGAACAATGCTCGAACAAGGTTAGCTTTTTTTTCATGTGTGTTATAATAATAAATGCAATTATATAAAGTTTAAGGAGTCGCTCTATGAAAAAGAAGACTGCCGCTGTCCTGCTGGTGATTTTAATAATCATAGCCGGTGCGGCTGTGGGAACAATCTTTTTTTTGAATCAGCCACAGTCCTCCCCGATGGTGACTCCCGGGATCACAATAGGAGTCAACTAAAATAGTTAAAAAACGGCCCGAATATGGATTCAGCCGTTTTTTGTTGCTAATTTTCAAGTTTTGCAATGCTCAGAGCAAGCCGCCGCAAGGTTTCCTGCTTTCCCAGCAAACAAGCGGCTTCCACTGCGCCGCCCGGCGTCACCTCTGTGCCAGTAATGGCAATGCGCAGCGGCCAGAGCAGCTGGCCATTCTTGATGCCAAGCTTTTCGACGAGCGATTGCAGTGCTTCCTTAAGTGCATCCAGTGAATAATCAGTTTGGGCTTGGAGCAGCGCCTGTGCCTCTTTGAGTACAGGCAACGCCGCTTCAGCGTCCGTTTTCATGCGTTTGTGCGCAAAAAGAGATAGGTCATAATCAGGCATTTCATTGAGAAAAGGCAGCTTTGCCGGTATCTCGTCGAGCCGTTCCAGACGCGGCTGTATGATCTCTGCAATAAGATCAAGGTCAAACGCTTTCACGCCTGCTTCCTTGAAATACGGCATCGCTATGTCAATAAAGTCTTCCTTAGTGAGTGCGCGGATATATTGCGCGTTCATCCAAGTGAGCTTGTCTACATCGAATATTGCGGACGACTTGGACAGGCCCTCAATTGAGAAAGCGTTGATCAGTTCTCCAAGCGTGAAAATTTCCTGATCTGTGCCCGGGCTCCAACCAAGAAGAGCGATATAGTTGATCAGCGCCTCTTTTAAGTATCCTTTTTTGATGAAATCATCAAACGACGCGTCACCGTGGCGCTTTGATAGCTTACGCTGTTTGTCCTTCATCACAACGGGCAGATGAATATACATAGGGATTTCCCAGTCAAAAGCACGGTACAAATGGTTGTACTTGGGCGTGGATGATAGATACTCAATCCCGCGGATGACGTGAGTGATACCCATCAAATGATCATCCACCACGTTGGCGAGATTGTATGTCGGCATGCCGTCCGCCTTGAGCAGCACATTGTCGTCAAGGTCTGCATTGGGTACGGTGATGTCGCCGAACACCGCGTCTGTATACGTGGTTTCCCCTGTGCGCGGGATGTTCTGACGGATGACGAAAGGCTCACCCGCATCAATACGGCGCTGAATCTCTTCTTCAGATAAGTAAAAGCAGTGCTTGTTGTATGTGTAGGCTTCACCATTGGCCTCGGCCTTGGCGCGCTCCTCCGCGAGGCGCTCCTTCGTGCAAAAGCAGCGGTAAGCGGCGCCGCGTTTGACCAGCATTTCGGCGTGCTGTTTATAGATATCCGCTCTCTCACTTTGAATATACGGGCCAAAGGGACCGCCGACATCAGGGCCTTCGTCGTAATCAAGCCCTGTTTGGCGCAGCGTTGAAAATATCACATCCTTTGCGCCCTCCACTTCGCGGCCGGTATCGGTGTCTTCAATACGCAATATGAAAGCACCGCCGTTTTTACGCGCAAACAACCACGCGTAAAGCGCGGTACGAAGTCCGCCAATATGTAGATAGCCGGTGGGGCTGGGGGCAAAACGTGTTCTGATTTGACTCATAAATACAGCAATGCGGCCTTCAGGCCGCATTTATTCTCCTTTCACGGGTTCGAATTAAGCAAAAAGCTAGCCTTTATAGCTGTCTTTTAAATTGACGATCAGATTGAAAACGGGCTTTTCTGGCGTACTGTCCGAATCCACATTGAAATAACCTTGGCGTAGGAATTGAAACCGTTCGCCGACGGTCACATCCGCGCCCGCCTCTTCAATCAGTGCATTTGGCAGTACCTTTAACGATTCGGCGTTGAGCCTGTCGGTAAAGTCGCCTTCGCCTTCGTTTAATAGAAAGTCATACAGGCGCACTTCGCAGGGGACGGCGCTTACCGCGTCTACCCAATGCAGCGTTCCTTTGATTTTGCGGCCGGCCGTGGCGCCGCCCGTTTTGGAATCGGGGTCAAACGTGCAGCGAAGCTCGGTCACGTTGTCGTTTTCATCCTTTATGAAGCTTTCACATTTGATGATATAAGCGTCCTTAAGCCGCACTTCCTTGCTGGGCGCAAGCCGGAAGAACTTGCCCGGTGGATTCTCCATGAAATCGGAGCGCTCAATATATATTTCCCGGGAGAACTTCACATCGCGCGTACCCGCCTCTTCGTTTTTGGGCAGGTTCTCGGATTTAACCTTTTCGCCATCTCCCTTATAGTTCTCAATCACGACCTTAAGCGGATCCAGCACAGCCATGCGGCGCGGCGCAAATTGTCCCAAATGCTCGCGGACACAGTGCTCTAAAAGCCCTGCTTCCACCTCGCTGTTGGATTTGGCGACACCGATGCGATCGCAGAAATCTCTCATTGCTTCGGGCGTGAAACCGCGGCGGCGAATGCCGGATAGCGTGGGCATGCGCGGGTCGTCCCAGCCCGATACAAACTTTTCGTCAACAAGTTTTTTAAGATAACGCTTGCTCATGATGGTTCGCGTTAAGTTAAGCCGCGCGAACTCATACTGATGCGGTGCGGGGTCGCATTCGCAGTTTTGCACCACCCAGTCGTAAAGCGGGCGATGATCCTCGAACTCAAGCGTGCATATGCTGTGTGTGATGCCTTCATACGCGTCACCCAGCGGATGCGCATAGTCGTACATCGGGTATATCAGCCATTTGTCGCCCGTTCGGTGATGCGTGGCGCGCAGTATGCGATAGATGATCGGATCACGCATATTAAGATTTGGGCTCGCCATATCGATTTTGGCGCGCAGCACCTTTTCTCCGTCTGCGTATTTGCCGTCGCGCATCTCAAGGAAGAGCTTTTTGTTTTCTTCAATGCTGCGATCGCGGTAGGGGCTGTTATTACCGGGCTCCTTGAGTGTGCCGCGGTATTCCCTGATTTGTTCGGCGCTTAAATCGCAAACATAGGCAAGACCTTTATCAATGAGCTTTAAAGCACATTCAAACATATAATCGAAATAATCCGAGGCAAAGAGAATCTTTGCAGGCGCAAATCCGAGCCATTCAACGTCCCGCCGTATGCTTTGTATGTACTCATCATCCTCTTTAACGGGGTTGGTATCGTCATATCGCAGATTGCACTGGCCGCCATATTTGATCGCTGTCCCGAAATTGAGGCAGATGGATTTGGCATGTCCGATATGCAGATAGCCGTTGGGCTCGGGCGGAAAACGCGTCAATACATGGCTGGCGCGTCCGGACTCAAGATCGCTGTCGATAATCTCTTCAATGAAATTTCGTGCCTTGGATTCTGTCATAGAATGTCCTCCAGTGGAAGGCATCTCAAACAATGGTGCCTTCCGTAATGAACAAGCCCGGCTTATTCGCCGGACTTTGAGTTTGTCGAAAAACCTACGGTTTTCCGCCAGTTTACCGGTTTTGCTTGTTCCTCGCAAACTCGAAACTGCACAAAACCGCAAGGTGTGGGCTGCGCGGGATTGGGGTCCCTGAAAAGCAATGCTTTTTGGGGTAAATCACAGCCCGTCTTGCCCACGAATTATATTAAAAGATTTTTGACAGTCTGTATGCCCGGCTTAGTTGCCGGACTTTGTGTCCGTTCTGCTGTCTTTGAAACGCTTGGCTGCAGCCACCAGTTCCCTGAAGAGCGGATGAGACCGTATAGGACGCGACTTAAATTCCGGATGGAACTGTACGCCCACAAACCACGGATGATCGCCGATTTCCATGATTTCAACCAGGCCGTGATCCGGGTTCACACCCGCCACACGCATGCCGGCATTCACCATCTCTTCGAGATATACGTTGTTAAACTCATAACGGTGGCGGTGTCGCTCGCTGATCTCTTCCTGCTGATACGCATCATGCGCAAATGTGCCCTTGTTGATGCAGCATTTGTAGCTGCCAAGGCGCATTGTGCCGCCCATGTCCGTGATGTTCTTCTGCTCGGGCATCAGATCGATGAACGGATACGGCGTATCGCTGCAGTGCTCCGTCGAATTGGCCTCGCGGTACCCCAGGACGTTGCGCGCGAACTCAATGATCGCTAGCTGCATGCCAAGGCAGATGCCAAAGAGCGGGACTTTTTGCTCTCTGCAGTATTGTATTGCCTTAATTTTGCCTTCTATACCTCTTTCGCCAAAGCCGCCCGGTACAATCACGCCGTCTGCGTCTTTGAGAATGCTTGCAGCGTCGTCCGTCTCTTCCAGATCAACGGCGTTGATCCAAAGTATCTTAACATCAAGCTTGTTGGCAATGCCAGCGTGTGTTAATGATTCGGCAATGCTCAAATATGCGTCGTGCAGCTCGATATATTTGCCCACGATCGCGACGGTAACCTGATCATTTTTTTGTTTTTGTATGCGCACGATGTTTTCCCATTCGGGAATATCCGAGGGGATATCGGGCAGATCAAGGCGCTTGCAAACGAGCGTGTCCAGATTTTCGTTACGCAGCATGATGGGTACTTCGTAAAGCGTATCCGCGTCGAGATTTTGTACCACGCACGCCGGGCTGACGTTGCAGAACAACGAGATTTTTCGCTTGATATCATCTGTTAATTCAAGCTCTGTGCGGCATACGATGATGTCGGGCTCGATACCGATCGTGCGCAGTTCCTTAACGCTATGCTGTGTGGGCTTTGTTTTGAGTTCCCCCACCTTATGCAGATATGGCATCAGCGTCACATGGATGTACATGCAGTTTTCCTCGCCGACCTCCCATTTGATCTGACGGATGGTTTCAAGGAACGGCTGAGATTCGATATCGCCCACCGTGCCGCCTATTTCCGTGATGACGACGTCGGGCTTTTCTTTGCTGGCCACGCTGTATATGCGCGATTTGATTTCGTCGGTAATATGCGGGATCACCTGAACGGTGCCGCCTAAGTAATCTCCCCGGCGCTCTTTGGTGATGACCTTCCAATACACCTTGCCGGTGGTGACATTGGAATCAGCAAATGAGTTTTCGTCGGTAAAGCGTTCATAGTGGCCGATATCAAGGTCGGTCTCTGCGCCGTCATCCGTAACAAAAACCTCGCCATGCTGAAAAGGGCTCATTGTGCCCGGGTCAACATTGATATACGGGTCGCATTTTTGCAGCGATACTTTAAGCCCGCGGCTTTTGAGCAGCAGCCCCAGAGAAGCGGCGGTAATCCCCTTGCCGAGTGATGATACAACGCCGCCAGTTACAAAAATAAATTTCGTGGACATTAACCCCTCCATGTAAAATCAAATAATAGTTGGTTTATAGATATTCCATCACAATAATTCGCGTACGCTTTTTCAGTGTCGCTTTGTCTATCTTCAAATAGCATTTGCCAAGGTGAGACACGTCGTATTCACGCCCTGCAGCTTCTAAAAAATCGCTCAGAGGGGCGATATCAAGGCTGGTAGCCGGTGTCTTGAAATGCATCGGTATTATCACATTGGGCTTTACCGTTTCGCAAATTTTCAGCGCTTCACAAGCGTCAACAGTATAGTTGCCGCCCACCGGAACCAGCAAAATTTCCGTTCCCTTTATTTTTTCTATCCATTCTTCTTCGGGAACATAACCAATGTCGCCCAAGTGGCAGAGCCGCATGCCATTTACGCTAATTATATAGCAGATATTTTCACCACGCTTAGCGCCATGGTTTGTGTCATGCCAGGTTTTGATGCCTTCTATTGTGAGTTCCCCAAACGTAAACACGCCCGGTTCTTTCACAACCGTATAATCACCTGTCACATGCGACAAATCGCTGTGGTCGTGATGGGCATGGCTGATAGTCACAATATCCGCTTCCACCTCTTGCGGCGTATAGCCAACATGATCATCATAAGGATCCAGCAGTATTCTTGTTCCGTTTTTCAGCGTGACCTTGAAACATGAGTGTCCAAGCCATTCGATAACCATTCAATCACCTCAGTTCTATGAATCTAATTTATGCAGTCTTCCATATTTTTAAACGAAAGATCAAGTTTGTTAAACGTTGAAAGGCTGTCCATGCTAAGCTCATATTCTAGGCACAGGCGACCTTCAGACTCTTTTAGCTCGCTTTCCACGCGTGACGCGAAAACATGAAGGTTGATCGTGCCGTATGGTGTGCTTAAGTTGCTGTTAAAAACACGCCCCGGAGCAAACTCCATCTGCATGCTCAGAGTCCCTTTGCGTTCCATCGTCACGCAGTTATCTTTTAGCACAAGCGTGGTGGTGCACCCTTCAATACCGGTAAGCTCGCTTTCATCATACTCGATCAAAAGCCCCTCGGGCTTTTTTGAAAGGCGGCCTTCAGTTGTTAATTCGATGCATTCATTTGAATCACCTTCACGCTGCGTGCCTTTTATGTTAAGTAAAACCCGCTGCACGTAAGACCTCCTTACAAATTCGTGAACATTATAGCACAAAAGCTTTGAATTGATAAATAGCAAATGAATGATATATAAAGAAAATACACACAAGCGGTATCATTATAACAATTATTATAAAAAAACTTGACAGCTTTTTGAGTTTTCGAAACAAATTTGACCTTTGCTGCTTGAATTGTTACTCATGACGAGCAAATAATTATGCAACAGATTAAGAATATGACGAAAGTTAATAGATAAAAGTACCAAATAATGTATATAAATATTCATCAAGATAAGTATGGTATGGTGATATACATCTTTATGTATAGTATTTCGATATGTGGTCATAATTGAAAGCGCATATATATGACGCTGATACAAAGGTAAAGGATGAAATGACCACTCAAAAGAACGCAAAGCTTGCGGCGCTGGCCATATTGATGGCGGTGGTGCTGCTGTTAAGTGCCTGCGCGCCCACGCCGTTTCGCCTGCACGTCATCGCGAACTCGGACAGCGATGAGGATCAGGCGGTGAAAATGCAGGTGCGCGACGCGGTGCTCGAAGCCACAAAGGATGGCATACTTGAATGCAAAAATGCACAGCAAGCACAGGAATATATCCAAGAAAACCTTGAGATAATAGAAAAGACGGCAAATGAGATGCTGACGGAAAACAATTTCGACTATTCGGCCACGGCGCAGGTGGGCACGTTTCCCTTCCCTGAAAAGACATATCAGAGTGTGACGTATCCCGAGGGCGACTATCAGGCGCTGGAGGTCACGCTGGGCAAGGGCGAAGGCCGTAACTGGTGGTGTGTGATGTTTCCGCCTCTGTGTCTCACAGAAATCGAGACGCTGGATGAAGATATGACTCAAGTGGAGTACACGTCTTTTTTCGCAGAGCTATTCGAAGACCTGTTTCAATAAATGCCGTTAATCTGCTTTCAAGGAGTTGGCGACATTATGAGGAAGATAATCAAACCGCTTGCGTTGCTGCTTGCATTGCTTGCGGTTTTGCTTTGCAGCTGCTCGGCAGCTTTACCCGCCGCGTCATATAAAATGGGTGCGAGCGGCGACGCAGTTAAGCAAATTCAGCAGCGGCTGAAAGACTGGGGTTATTACAAAGGAGATGTGGACGGGAATTACGGCGCGAAGACGCAGGATGCTGTGATTGCGTTTCAGAAGAAGCACGGCATCACAGTGGACGGCGTTGTGGGATCACAAACGGCGGAGAAGCTGGGCGTGGCAGACCCGTCATCTGGCGGCGGAGGCGGCGGAGAAACAAGCGGCGGCGATAAGAACGATAAGGACGTGTATCTGCTTGCACGGCTGGTTCACGGCGAAGCGCGCGGCGAACCGTACAAGGGCATGGTAGCGGTGGCGGCGGTGGTGCTAAACCGCGTGGAAAGCTCGCTTTTCCCAAACAGCATCGCAAAGGTGATTTATCAGAGCGGCGCGTTTTCAGTGGTGGATGATGGGCAGATCGATCTGGCGCCCGATGCGGATT
Source organism: Bacillota bacterium (assembly GCA_023399095.1). Classification (GTDB taxonomy): domain Bacteria; phylum Bacillota; class Clostridia; order Christensenellales; family SZUA-584; genus SZUA-584. Next base: position 10,835 of record JAEWQS010000078.1, on the reverse strand, counting down.
CGCTCAAAGCCGCAAGAGACGCGTTAAACGGCTGGGATCCTTCGAGCGGCGCGCTGTTCTATTACAATCCAGCCAAAACCAAAAACAAATACATCCGGAGCCGCCCCGTGATTCTCACGATCGGCGAGCATGTTTTCTGTGAATAGGAGGGACAAAATGAAGAAGATATACAAGATTATCGCATCGGTGACGGCAGGGCTGCTGATCGTGGCGCTGACGGTGACCACCATCGTGTTTCACAGCCAAAAAGCATCGCTTAAAAACCAGATTAGCGCGTTTTATTCCAAAGCGTTTGAGCAGCTTATGACGGATGTGACGAGCCTGGAAGCCAAGCTTTATAAGCTTAACGCCTCAAACGGCCTGAATCAATACACGATGCTTCTTATGGACGTCTGGCGGCAAACGGGCGACACCGAAGGCTCGCTGGCGGCGCTGCCCGTGTCTTATCAGAGCTCATCTACGCTCACGCAGTTTATCAACCGCACAGGCGATTACTGCCATTTTTTAGCGGATAAAATTGCAAGAGGTGAAAACCTGACAGATGAAGATTTTGAGCAGATCAAAAAGCTGGCGCAGTCCTGCGGTGAGATTTACGATGAACTAGGAAATCTCTGGCAGAATGGCTATCCGGGAGACGAGGGCTTTGCGGAGGAGGTCTTTATGGCCGCTGACGTGCAGGAGGGCAACTTAGATTTTACAAATCAGGAGTTTCCCCGGCTGGTATATGACGGTCCTTTTTCCGAGAGTACGGAGGATAAACAGCCCGAGGGTGTTGGTACAGCAATGGTGACGCGCGATCAGGCCGCGCAGGCAGCAGCGCAATTTTTGGGTATAGAAGCATCTGCTCTTGCAGACTCCGGAGAGCAAAACGGCACCATACCAAGCTTTGGCTTCACAGGTGAGCAAAACGGAAAAAGCTTTGAAATATATATCAGTAAAAAAGGCGGAAAGGTGCTCTGGTATATGAGCAGCAGCGACGGCGGCATTTCCGCCGTACCGACGGATGAAAAATATGAGCAGCTTACGGACGCAGCGCAGCAGTATCTCATTGATAAAGGATATGGGGAAAGCGCGCCCAGCTATGCGCAGTTTTATGACGGCATGGCCGTGATTAATCTCGCACCGTTGGAGAGCGATGTCGTGCTATATCCTGATCTCATAAAGGTATGGGTGGATATTCCCACGTTAACAGTTTTGGGGATTGAAATGCATAACTACCTGATGTCTCATAAATTGCGTGTGTTGGCAGAGCCGACGCTGACACAGGATGAAGCCCAGAAAAAGCTCACAAATAGCCTCGAAGTGAAAAGCGTACGTCTTGCACTAATACCGATGGATACCAATGATGAAAGATTGTGCTGGGAATTTACATGCTCGGACGGACAGGATTTTCTCATCTACATCAATGCGAAGACAGGCGTCGAGGAAGATATCATGATGATTCAGCATACCAACAACGGCACGCTCGTAATGTAACGGGAACGAGCTCGCATAGCTCATTTGAAAGCACAGGTAAAGACCAGCCCTTATAAAATGAAACCGCAATAAAAAACGTTCTGCCGCTCATTGAGCTGCAGGACGTTTCTTTTATTCCTAATTGTTGACTATGAATTTTAAATTACTCTAAGGAGTTTTGATTATGCTGACGAATATGACTTCTCCGTCCAGCCAGTACAGCGTGAATGGTACGCCGTTTTCTTTTGAGGCTATATACTCAACAAAGCTTTCGTCGAGGTATGGCGAAGCGTTCTTGGGGCAGTTCAGATACGCATCGTTTACCGCCACTTGCTCATCAAGCTCCTCTTCGTTAAGAAAATACTCTTCATTGGGATCAGTGCTGCCGCGCACATAGTCGTCGTTGAATTCGATCTTGTCGTAATGAATCAGGCAGCCTTGGCGAACGATCTTCGCGCCAGTGATCTGTACGGGAAAAGCGACAATTTCATCGGATGATGCCATGATTTTATCTAGCATACCGCTGATGATACTGCCGTCATACTCATATGTCGTCGGCTCGGCATCCGCGCTGGCATCAGCCGATGTTGGCGATGTGCCGCAGCCGAAAAGCAGCAGCAAAGTGATAATGCAAAGAACAAGATGCAGGGATTTCAAGCTTTTTTTCATTGTATCTCATCCTTTCAACGACACCCCAAAACGCTTTGGCTTTTCGGGGATCACGTATTAAAAAGAAGAGCGTACTAGCGACTCCTCTTATTTAAGCCTCTCTTTTGGCAATCATATCTTTTGTCTTCATGAGCCGGGTTAAGTTACCGCGCTCGTTCTCGTCCAGTTTCATGCGGATATAGCGGATGGTCTCCTGGAGCTGCGGTATCATCACGTACTCAAGCGCATTAACGCGGCGGCGTGTTTTTTCGATCTCATCCGCAAGCATGTTACACGTTTTCTCCAGCTCGGCCAGCTCCACCATTTGCGGTAGTACGCTTGCGAGCTTGGTTGTGGCGCTGTCCAGCTCGGCTGATGTGCATAAAAGGCCGTAAGGGAAGAACGAACGCTCCTGTTTTTTTTCGCTATAGCTGATTTTGGGGACATCCACGCTCATGATATTCGCACGGCTGATAGTGAGCTCGACCTCGCGCACAGGATACATCAGCGCTTCGTCCATCGTCTCCTTAGTCATCGCGATGCGCGCAAGCACAAAACCCGCCAGCGCTGAAGACAGTGCTGCCTCCACTTCTTCGCGCAGCGCCTTGTTGCGCCTGATGAGCAGCATAAACTGGCGTACCATCTCATCGCGTTTATCCTTTAACAGCTTGTGTCCCCGCGTGGCTGTCACCAAGCGCTTTTTTAGCTTGGTTAATTCCATTCGCGTCGGGTTCACTCGTAAAACAGCCATTTATTAATCCTCGTCCGCCGGCAGATATTTTTCGATATATTCGTCCTTGATACGCTTCAATTCGGATTTGGGCAGAATTTTCAGCAGCTTCCATCCAAGACTCAGCGTCTCTTCAATCGTTCGATTACTGTCGTACCCTTGGGATACGTATTCCTTCTCAAATGCGTCCGCAAACTTGGCATAGAGCTTGTCCACGTCGGTCAGTGCCGCTTCGCCGAGGATAACCGAAAGCTCCTTAGCGTCCTTGCCGCGCGCATACGCCGCGAACAGCTGGTTCATCGAGTCCGCGTGATCCTCGCGTGTTTTGCCCTTGCCGATGCCCTTGTCCTTAAGACGCGAAAGCGATGGCAGCACGTCAATCGGCGGTGTGACGCCTTTTCTGAGCAGCTCGCGTGAGAGTATGATCTGCCCCTCGGTGATGTAGCCCGTAAGGTCAGGGATCGGATGGGTTTTGTCGTCCTCCGGCATCGAGAGTATTGGTATCTGTGTCACCGAGCCTTCACGGCCCTTGATACGTCCCGCGCGTTCATACATCGTCGCAAGGTCTGTGTAGAGGTAACCGGGATATCCTCTGCGGCCCGGCACTTCCTTTCTTGCAGCAGACACTTCACGCAGCGCCTCGGCATAGTTCGTGATGTCCGTGATGATAACAAGCACATGCAGCCCCTTCTCGTACGCGAGATATTCGGCGGCTGTCAGCGCCATACGCGGCGTGGATATACGCTCAATGGCAGGATCATCGGCTAAGTTGACGAAAAGCACGGTGCGGTCTATCGCGCCCGTCTTTTTAAAGTCGCTGATAAAGAAGTCGGCTTCTTCGAATGTGATACCCACCGCGGCGAACACCACCGCAAAGTTGGATTCTCCGCCGAGCACCTTCGCCTGACGGGCGATTTGCGCCGCGAGGTTTGCGTGCGGCAAGCCGGAGCCGGAGAACACAGGCAGCTTTTGCCCGCGCACCAATGTATTCAGGCCGTCTATGGCCGATATGCCTGTTTGTATGAACTCTTCGGGATAATCACGAGATGCCGGATTGATGGGCGATCCGTTGATATCCATGCGCTTTTCGGGTATGATGGCGGGCCCGTTGTCGATAGGCTCACCCATGCCGTCGAAAACGCGGCCCAGCATGTCGTAAGACACGGCAAGCTCAATGCTGCGCCCCAAAAAACGCGCCTTAGATGTGGATATTTTGAGCCCTTGCGAGCTTTCAAAAAGCTGCACAAGCGCTTTGTCACCGTTGATCTCAAGCACCTTGCCGCGGCGCATCTCGCCGCTCTGCTGAACGATCTCAACAAGCTCGTCGTATTTGACGCCGCTGACGCCCTCCACGAGCATGAGCGGGCCGACAACCTCGCTGATCGTGCGGTATTCCTTAAGCAATGTCTATCCCACCTTCCTCATAAAGCGCACTCATCTGGGATTCCAGATTCTGCGTGATAATCGCAAACTTTTCGGATATTTCGTTTTCGGGCACATATTTCGCGCGTCCGATTTCCTCACGCACAGGCAGCGCCGATATCTTGGAGAGCGGCGCGCCGGCGGCCAGCGCCTTTTCGCCCAGCTCGCCCCACTTTAATATCAGGCCGAGAATGCCGTATTGTTTTTCGAGTGACGTATATGTGTCGATGTCGTGGAAAGCGTTCTGATGCAGATAGTCCTCGCGGATGCTGCGTGCTGTCTCCAGCTTCAGGCGATCTTTCAGCGATAGCGCGTCCACGCCGACGAGACGCACGATTTCTTCCAGCTCCGATTCCTCCTGAAGCAGCTGCATCGTCTTTATGCGAAGCTTTACCCACTCATGTGAGACATGTTCATCAAACCAATCGGATAACCTGTCAAGGTACAATGAATACGATGTGAGCCAGTCTATCGCTGGGAAATGTCGCTTGTAAGCAAGCTGTGCCGAAAGCCCCCAGAACACCTTGACGATACGCAGCGTGGCCTGCGAAACAGGCTCGGAGATGTCGCCGCCTGGCGGTGACACCGCGCCGATCGCCGTCACCGCGCCGGTACGACCACTGGATCCGAGTGCCTTGACGATGCCCGCACGCTCGTAGAAGCCCGCAAGACGCGAGGACAGATAAGCCGGATAGCCTTCGTCGCCCGGCATTTCCTCAAGACGCCCCGACATTTCGCGCAGTGCCTCAGCCCAGCGTGATGTGGAGTCGGCCATGATGGCCACCTTATATCCCATGTCGCGGAAATATTCCGCAATCGTAATACCTGTGTAGATGGAGGCTTCACGCGCAGCCACCGGCATGTCCGATGTGTTCGCGATAAGCACCGTGCGCTTCATGAGCGGCTCGCCGCTGCGCGGGTCCTTAAGCTCTGGGAACTCCATGAGAACGTCCGTCATCTCGTTGCCGCGTTCGCCGCAGCCAACGTACACGATGATATCTGCATCCGCCCACTTGGCCAGCTGATGCTGGACCACCGTCTTTCCGCTGCCAAACGGCCCCGGCACTGCCGCCACGCCGCCTTTTGCAACGGGGAACAGCGTATCTATGACGCGCTGGCCTGTGATCATGGGCTCTGTCGGCGGAAGTTTTTCCGCATACGGACGTCCGCGCCGTACCGGCCAACGCTGAAGCATCGTGATATCAATGGTATCGCTTCCGTTTTTAAGCTTCGCAATAGGCTCCACAATCGTGGCTTCACCGTTTGCGAGCCACTCAATCGTGCCCTGTACGTTCGGCGGGACCATGATATAGTGCTTCACCAGCGTGGTTTCCTGCACATAGCCAAGAAAATCTCCCGCGGTCACCTGATCGCCCACCTTTGCAAGCGGCATAAACGTCCACTTTTTGTCATGGTCGAGCGCCGAGAGGCTGATGCCGCGGCTGATGCGGTCTCCCGCCATTTCCCTGATCTTATCGAGCGGGCGCTGTATACCGTCGAAAATTGATTCGATGAGGCCGGGCGCAAGCTCAACCGAAAGCGGGCTGCCTGTGGGGGTTACCGGCTCGCCGGGCCCGAGGCCGCTTGTCTCCTCATACACCTGTATTGAGGCCATATCGCCCCGAAGCTCTATGATTTCGCCGATCAGCTTCTGGCTTGAGACCCTCACCACATCGTACATTTCGCTGTCACCAAGACCGCTAGCGACGATAAGGGGACCGGAAACCTTGACTATTCTGCCTTCCATATGCAAATCCTTCCTGTGTGATATCTCTTATGCGCGATATTTCGCGCGGGTTATTCGTCCTTAAACAATATGTCCGCGCCGATCGCTTTTTCCACGTTGGCGTGGATGCCCTGCATGCCAAAGCCTGTCGAGCCGCGGTTGCCCGGAATGGGGATAATCGCGGGAAACGGCGAAGTCTTATATCGGTCGATGGTTTCTGCGGCGGTTTCCGCGGCCTGTTCGGTCACGAAAATAATCGCGTAGCCGCCGGTGGCGAGACGATTCAACACACCCGTCACCTCGTCTCCCGCTGCCGGATAAACGTCGATACCGAGTGTTTTAAAACCGATGATGCTGTCCATATCGCCCACAACGCCAATCTTGTTCATCGTTTCATCCTCTCTAGTAGAGCTCTTTTAGCCGCTTGGTGACCACGTCTGCATCAATACCGCCCTGCTTGGCCGTCATCACCATGCGTATGGCCGATGCCTCACGTTGTTTGGCCACGTAGTAGCCCATGAGCACTCCGATGCCGAACATATCATGGCGGTGGTTCTCCAGCATTGAGAGTAGATAGTCGTCGCGCGCCTTTTCGAGCATATAAAGGCTGCCAGACTTCTGATAATCCTCAAACGCGTCCGCAAGTATTGATGCGTAATCACCTTTGGCCGCAGCTGATAAAAAGCTGTCATCCGAGACGTCGAAAGCGTCTGTCAGTGTGCGCTTGTCGATACAGCCGCCCTTAAGGAACGCACGTTCGAACGTTTCCTTGGGCGCGTCTGCCGCGCGCACGCGAAGCAGTGCAATGATGTTGCTCAGATCGAAATACGCCATGTAATACTGCGTGACAAGCGGATCGTTCATTTGGGCAACCAGATCGCGAATTTCCTTGGCATACGCTCGATCCAGCGCCACGCCGATGATGGACGGGTCTGTCGCCACCGTGAACTGCTTGTCGATATAGTTGAGCGCGTCGGTCATGTTGCTTGGCAGCTCAAAGTAGTTGTTTTCGGATATCGCGCGCCGCAGCGCTTCTACGCTGATGTTGCCCGGCGTAAGTGCCACGCTGTCTATGCTCTGGTCGCGCATGAGCAGCTTGATAATAACCTTGAGATTATAGTAATCCCTGTCTGCGCGGACAATGCGCGTGAATACGTCGCTTGGTGACAGCGCAAGCAAAAGCGCGTCTGTCTCCTCGAGCTCCTTTTGTATCATCGTTTCGAAATCAGGCGCAGACTGACCGTACCCCAGCTCATTAAGCTGGCGCATGGCCGTCTCATAATCCTTGGCTTCAATCAGCCGAGAGAGCTTTTCTTTTGTAATCAGCTTTGGTTCCAATGCCTTGACACGCGCCGAGGCAAAGGGATAGCTGCTTTGTGTTTCTGACATCTTTTATCCCATCATGCGCCGAATAAAACGGCCGCCACATCTGTTTCGCTTTGCTGCCATGCTTCGCTGAGCAGCGCCTCCAGCGACATATCGATCTCAAGGCCGCCGTCCACATAGACAAAGCCGCCCGCAATATCTCTGGTTTCTTTTAAAAGCTGCACCTCGCCCGTACCGCAGGCGTTTTTCAGCGCCTTGTTAACGTCACGCAGGAAAGCTGCGTTAATGCGCTTTTCGCCCTTAGACATGATGATTCCGCCGTGCCCGCTGGCCGCGCAGTCAATCAGGCGCTGTTTCAACAGCGAAAGATACTGATCATCGGGCAGAGAAGCCAGCTTCTGCATCGCGAGTGCTTTGGCTTCGCCCATCATTTCCTGCTTAGCGACAAGAAGCTGCTTTCTGTATTCAAGGTCGTAAACGGCAGCGAGTCGCTTTTTGTTCTCGCGCACCGCTTCGTCCGACATGTGGTCGATCTCGGCCTTGCGCTTGTCGATATCCTTATTCAGTTTATCGCGCATGGCCTGTTTTTTCTCTTCCGCTTCGTGCCAATAGCTTTCGGCGTCACGCTGAGCGTCGCCTATAATTTTCTCTATGAGTTTCTCCGCTCCGGCCAATTATATCACGTCCTTTAATACTGAATTTTGCAAAGTATTAAGCCGCTTTGCCGAGCAGGATGATCAGCATGGAAATCAGCAGCGCGAACACCGCGTATGTTTCCACCATGATGGCCATCGTGATGGCTTTGCCCTGCTCTTCGGGGCGCTTGCCAAGCAGTGCGATACCCGATACGGCTGTTTTGCCTTGCGAGATGGCGGATGTTAAACCGACGATGCCCACCGGCAGCGAGGCAAAGAAATATACCCAGCCCTGCGCCGCAGAGATCATGCCGCCGCCCACAACCCCGTTGTTGAGCAGTATCAGAAACGCGACGAGCAGACCATAGATGCCCTGTGTGCCCGGAAGCAGCTGCAGAACAAGCGCCTGTCCGAAACGATCCGGCTCTTCCGAAACAAGGCCGGCTGCAGCCTGACCCGCAAGGCTGATGCCCTTTGCGGAGCCGATGCCCGAGAGGCCCACCGCCAGCGCGGCGCCAAACGTCGATATGATCATGCCGAAATAATCACCAAAAAAGTCCATGGAGTCCCTCCTAAAATCGTTACCGATTGTTTTCTGTTATATAAACCGCTGCTGCGGTCTCTAATCTTGCAGCCTGTGGTGCTTTGTGCGTATGCCAAGCGGCATAAACGCGTGCCCGTCACCCTCGTAGAACTTGTTGAAGAATTCGATGTACTGCAAACGCGCGGTGTGTACAAACGCGCCCAGCGCGTTGATCGCGATGTTAAACACATGCCCGACCGTGAGTATGACGATGCCGAAAATGTATCCGACCACTCCGCCCATCAGCAGCCCCGCTATGGTATTGAACACCATCGCAATAACCGTGGTGGCAAGACCCATGCCGAAAATACGGCAGTAGGACAATATATCGCTCACATAGCCCGTGATGCCGTATATGCTGGAGAGGCCGCCCATGGCCTTTCTGACGATACCCTTTTTGCTGCGTCCCTGAGTCAGCAGCAGAATCAGCAGACCTGCCAGCGCCATGTATGTGCCCACCGTGCCGATGGCGCCGCCCAATAGCAGCATGATGCCACCGATAATGACCAGCATCCACGATACGCGATCGAATATCGCGGCTAAAAAGTTGCCGCGCTTGATGTCCATATAAGCGCCGATGCCAATACCCGTCATGATATGCAGCACGCCGATGCCAAGGCACAGAATGAGTGTGCCCAAAGCGCCGTCTGCATCTTTTAACGGGCTTAATACGTAGGGTACGCCTTCGATGCTGAATATCGTGCCGAAGAACAACCCCCAAAGCGCCGACGAAATGCCGCAGTACATCACAACCGTGGTGATGCGGCGGAACATGCCGACAGGTTTTTTGAGCTTAAGCACCGCTAACGCGCCCAATGAAAGCAGCACACCGTAGGCAAAGTCGCCCATCATCATACCGAATATCACAAAATAGAAAAACGCCATAATTCGGTTGGGATCAAAGCCTTTCGGAGAAGGAACGGCATACATATCCGTGACTGCTTCGAAGGGACGCACCACGCGCGGGTTATCAAGCGCTGTGGGCGGTATCTCACCCTCCTCGGGATCGCGGAAATGGATATATGCTTCCGGCGCGGTTTCAAGTATAGCAGCTTCCACTCTTGCTTGATCGTCCGCAATCACCCAGCCCTCAAGCGCAAACGTGCTGCCCGTTTCGCCGAGCTTTTCAGTGCATCTCTCACGCGCAATTTCGTTGGCAAGGTAATCCTCAAGTGCTGTTAACAGCGGCTTGTCATCCACGTAATGGCGTGCTTTATCTTCATATTCGCTTGTTTCTTCTTCAAGCGATAAATACTCGTTCTCACTGTCGTGAATAATGTCTCCCGGCGTGCCGATAAGCTCTTTGGTATAGGCTTCGGAAAAGCCGATGAACTTAAGCTCACCGGTGAGCTTTTCCTGAACGCTCTTATGCATCACCACAAAAACCGTGATCGTATCTTTTTGATCGTCCACCGTTTCAAAACAGGCAGAATCACTGAAATCTTCTCTGATCTGCGCGTATTTGTCCTTGCTCTCATCGGGTATCGTCCCGAGCAGACACGCAGTATATTTGCTCTCGCCAACGCTTTCGAGCGGCGCATCAAAACGCGCATAAGGCTCGAGTTGCGCAATGCGGTTTTTAAGTCGCTGCCGCCGCGCTTTCACCGCGCTCATGTCATCTGAAAAAGCCTTGATCTTGTCGATGATCTCTTCAGCTTCGTCGAAGCGGTTGGCCGTCTCCTTAAGGTTGCTGCGCGATATCGGCGGTTTGGGCGTCAGAAAAGAAGGCTTGTTACTATCGTACGGACGCAGCGTTTCCAGCGCCTCACGTACAGCCGCATATTTTTCCTCGAGAAGAGATAGAGCGATAGGATGGCGGGCACAGCTCAGCCCTTCGAGCGTCATCGAAACGACTTCGACTGCGCCAAGCTCCTGCAAGCTTTTGAGTAGCTTGTCCCGGCTGTCCTGATGCGCGACCAGCGCCAGTCTCCTCATTCCCAGTATTGCCATGTTATTTGAGTATCCTCTCTAAACAGACATCTGCGGCGAGCGCAAGCTTCTTTCTCGCGTTTTCCTTGAGCGCATCGCATTCCATAAGCCGTCGTGTCTGCTGCTTATCCAGCTCCGCTTTGGCCGCCGTGCGTCCCTCATCCACTTTTTTAAGGCTTAAGCGCCGCGCCAGCGTAAGCTCTTCATCCTCATACGCGGCGTTTTCCTGTGATGCAAGCTTTACCGCATCTTTGGCGGCGATAGCGGCGCTGCGCCGTATCTCCTGTGCCTTTTCCTCAGCGGCCTTAATATCGCTTAATACACCAATTGCCATGTTTACGCTCCTGTTTTTTTTTGCCGAACAGGGTGACGCCGGCGTCA
>JAEWQS010000191.1 GCA_023399095.1 Bacillota bacterium | reverse complement strand
CATCTGCTGGTTTCCGGACACGGAAACTTCGGCAGCGTGGACGGTGACTCACCGGCGGCAATGCGTTATACAGAGGCACGTCTGTCGCACATATCCATGGAACTGCTGCGCGATCTTGAGAAGGACACGGTGGATTTTTACCCGAATTTCGACGAAACGCTGATGCAGCCTACGGTGCTGCCCTCCAAATTTCCGAACCTGCTTGTTAACGGTACAGGGGGTATCGCGGTGGGCATGGCGACCAACATTCCGCCGCATAACCTTGGTGAGGTGATTGACGCGGCAGTGTGCCTTATCGATGATCCGGAAGCGGGTGTGGACACACTCATGCAGCACATAAAGGGACCGGACTTTCCCACTGGCGGTATCGTGATGGGAACAGCGGGCATCATGCAGGCGTATCACACGGGACGCGGTAAAATATGTGTACGTGCGCGCGCCGAAATCGACGAGTTTAAGGCAGGGCGGCAGCGTATTATCGTGAGCGAGATACCTTATCAGGTCAACAAGGCGGCGCTGATTATGCGCATAGCTGAGCTGGTGCAGGATAAGCATATTGAAGGCATTTCAGATATCCGTGACGAGAGTGATAAGCGCGGTATGCGCATCGTGATCGAGCTTAAGCGCGATGTTAACGCAAATGTGATATTGAACCGCCTTTACAAGCATACACAGATGCAGGATACGTTCGGAGTGATCATGCTCGCGCTGGTAGATGGCCATCCCAAGGTCATGAATTTAAAAGAAATTCTTTATCATTATCTTGAGCATCAAAAAGTCGTGATCGTACGCCGCACGAAGTTTGAACTAGAAAAAGCCGAAGCGCGCGCTCATATTTTAGAAGGCCTCATCATTGCGCTGGATAATATCGACGAAGTCGTGGAGCTTATCAAAAAGTCGCCTGATGCGCCGACGGCCAGAGAAGGCCTCATGACGCGTTTTGGCCTCTCGGATAAGCAGGCGCAGGCGATACTCGACATGCGTCTGCAACGCCTTACCGGCCTTGAGCGCGAAAAAATACAAAGCGAGTATGATAAGCTTCTTGAGCGCATTGCTTATTTTAAGCAGATTCTCGCTACGCCGCAGATGGTGCTGGATATTATCAAGGAAGAGATGCTTGAAATCAAGGAAAAATTTGCGGACGAGCGCCGAACGGAGATCACATTCAGCGCGGATGATATTGACCTTGATGAGCTGATACAGGAAGAAGAGATGGTGGTGACGCTGACACACTTCGGGTACGTCAAGCGCATACGCTCGGATGCCTACCGCACACAAAAACGCGGCGGCAAGGGCGTAACCGGACTGTCCACACGCGAGGAGGATTTCGCGGAGCATGTGATGGTGACCTCCACGCACAGCCATCTGCTGTTCTTTACGAATCAGGGGCGGGTGTACCGCCGTAAGTGCTACGAGCTGCCCGAAACGGGACGCACAGCAAAAGGCATGGCCATTGTCAATCTATTGTCACTGGATGCGGGAGAAAAGGTATCCGCCGTGTTCCCGATTACGGATTTTTCGGACGACACAATGCTTGTGATCGCGACCAAAAATGGTTTTATCAAAAAGACGTCTGTGAGCGCGTTTAAGAATATCCGCCAGAACGGACTCATCGCGGTAGGTTTGCGGGAAGGCGACGAGTTGATCAGCGTAAGAGAGACAAGCGGCACAGATGAGCTTATTATGGGCACGGCGCTAGGTATGTCTGTCTTGTTTAACGAGAAAGACGTACGCGATATGGGACGTACGGCCATGGGCGTGAAGGCCGTGGCGCTGCGCGAAGGCGACAGTGTGGTCGGCATGGGTATTGTTCGTCCGGATTGCGATGTGCTTGTGATATCCGAGAACGGATACGGCAAACGCACCCCGGTATCCGAATATAAGGTGCAAAAACGTGCGGGCATCGGCATTAAGACGCTTAAGGTCACTGATAAAACGGGCAATCTATGTACGATCGGCATCGTGGACGGCAGCGAGGATGTTATGCTAATCAACGACGCAGGCGTCATCATCCGGACAACCGTGAACGAGATCTCCGTTTTCGGCCGAGATACGCAGGGTGTGAAGCTCATGAATGTGGATGAAGACACACGTGTGGTATCGGCGGCACTTGTTCCGCATGATGACGAGGACGAAGAAGAACAGATACAGGAATAACAGCTCCTATATTTTGCAGACAACGTGATGCAAGGAACACAAATTTTTGTAGAGGCTATTGCATTTGAATACCACATGTTGTACAATTCGATTGATATTTAGTTGTACATACAGCGGTAAGCACTTGCAGCCAAAACCGCGAAATATGCGTATTCCTTCATCCAAGCAGCGCTAAGATTTGCAGCGCGGTGTGTAGAGGGGGCTTAACGAATTGAAGGAATATGCCAAAGATGCGGGAGGGGTACTTCGCTTCTCCCGTATTTTAATAACGGGGTCCCCGAAAAAAGCTTTTCGGGGTTTGAAGCAGGAGTAGCCGTTTTGAAGTACAAAAGAAGACGCTTGCTGCTTTTAAAGCAAAAGCATTTAAGGATCATTATAGGTATCGCGATCGCGCTGGCGGTTATTGCGATTCTTTACTTTATCTTATCAGCCACAGGACATGAAGCAAAAATACAAAGCGTCGTGAACAATTTGAAATCCACGGGGCTTATTAATATTGGGCTTCGTGGAGATTTGGGCAAACTTTGCACATACAATGAGGAAACGGGTCAGTTTGAAGGCTTTGAGAAGGATGTTACGGATGAGATTGTCAGCCGTCTGTTCGGCGGTGATATTCTTGTTAATTATGCCACAGTCAATACTGAGACGCGCACCGCATACTTGCGGCGCGGTGATTCTGATATGGGTTTGGGCGCCGCAACAGATATGGATGAAAGCGGCATCACATATTCCGTATCGTATTATTCTGAAGGCTCGGCATTTCTCGTAATAGAGGAAAACACGAAAAGCATGGAAGAACTCTCGGGCGGCAGAGTCGCGATTGTTAATGGCACGATGCATGCGCAGGAAAGCGAAGACAACAAAGACGGTGAAACAGTGACACGGATGTTCGAATACTTAAAAATTCTCAATATCGAAGCGGATATAAAGGAATACGCATCATATCCCGAAGCTATACAGGCGCTAAGAGATGGCTTTGTGGATGCGGTGTGCGCAAGCGAGACTGCGCTTACACAGTTTGGTATGACGGGGATGCTTCTCCTGCCTGAACGTTTCATGCCAAGCGACTATCGCGTCTGCATAAGCAATTCGCTTGGCATATTTTCTGAGGCTGTCGATGATGTTATTTCGGCCATGAAGCAGGATGGCACGCTGGACACGCTGATGAAAAAATGGGACTTGGTTAATTACCAAGAGCTCGAAGAACAATAATATAAAAGTTTATATATCGGAGGATCAAATGAATACGGGACTCGTGAGAGTGGCGGCGGCCGTACCGACAGTCGCGGTGGGGAATATAAAAAAGAACAAGAGTTGCATCGCGGCGATGATAGCCGAAGCGGAGGAAAAAGGCGCGTCTATCGTGGCTTTTCCAGAGCTTTGCATCACGTCTTATACGCTTGGAGATCTCTTTCGACAAAGAAGTCTGCTGGAGCAGAGTGAAAAGTACTTAGCCGAGCTGCTTGAAGAAACCAAAAGCTTAAAGCTGCTCGCTATTGTGGGTATGCCGGTGTTTGTCAATGATAAGCTTTACAATACCGCTATCGTCTTTCAGGGAGGCAAGCTTTTGGGCGTGGTTCCCAAAGCATACATACCAAATTATTCAGAATATTACGAACAGCGTTGGTTTGCGTCCGGTCTCGATGCAACCGATCAAACAATAAACCTTGCGGGTCAGCAGGTTCCGTTTGGCTGCGACTTGCTTTTTAAATGCGAGCTTATTCCGACACTTGTGCTCGGTGTTGAGCTGTGTGAAGACCTTTGGGTGCCGTTTCCGCCGCATGGTTATCAGGCGATGGCGGGAGCAACGGTGTTTGTCAATATTTCTGCAAGTAACGAGCTTGCAGGAAAAAGCGACTACCGTGAAGAGATGATCAAGCATCAGTCGGGGCGCTTTGTGAGCGGGTATGTCTATGTGTCCGCAGGTCCCGGCGAATCCACGACAGACACCGTTTTTGGCGGACATGCAGTGATTGCCGAAAATGGCTATCTGATAGAGAGATCCAAGCGTTTTTCGTTCGATGCGCATATGACGCTTACAGAAATCGATCTTCACCGGCTCTCTCACGATCGCATACTCAAAAACACGTTTACCTCTAAGGACAATAACCGTCATTATCGCCGCATCCCGTTTTTCGCGAGCGATGCCCAACTGAAGTTTAGAAAAGTGGATAAAATGCCGTTTGTACCAGCCGACAAAGTAACAAGGGATGCGCGCTGCGGAGAGGTTTTCAATATTCAGGTGACGGCGCTGGAAAGACGTCTAAGGCACACGGGTTCAAAGCATATGGTGATCGGCGTGTCGGGCGGTTTGGATTCAGCTTTGGCGCTTATGGTAGCCAGCGAAGCAGCGGTTCGCGCAGGGCTCAAAAGAGATGCCGTCATCGGCGTGGTTATGCCGGGCTTTGGAAGCACCGATGCGACGCAGGATCTCGCCAGACGACTTGTGGCCGCTGTGGGCGCAACGATTAAAGAGATAAGCATTGTGAATGCGGCAAAATCGCATCTTGAGGATTTGGGCCATGGGGGGCAGGCCGATGTGACGTATGAAAACGCGCAGGCCAGAGAGCGCACGCAGGTGCTTATGGATCTTGCCAATCAATATGGTGGCATCGTCGTGGGCACAGGCGATTTATCTGAACTGGCTCTTGGCTTTTGCACCTACGCGGGTGATCAGATATCGATGTACGGCGTGAATGCGGGCGTGGCAAAAACGTTGATTAAGGAAATCGTGCTGTACGTGGCAGGGGACGATGAGAAACTGAGCCCGATTGCCAAGGAGATTGTATCTATTCCGCCATCTCCCGAACTGCTGCCGCCTGGTCAGGGCAACGAGAGACAAGACACGCAAAAACAGATTGGGCCGTATGATTTAAACGACTTTTTCATGTATTATGTGCTGCGGTTTCAGATGGCGCCGAAAAAAATTCTTTTGCTAGCCACGCATGTATTTGATGAATATACACCTGAGCAGATCAAAGAGCAGCTCAGGAAATTTTATAAACGCTTTATTGCCTCGCAGTTCAAGCGCTCGTGTATGCCAGACGGCCCCAAGGTGGGCAGCGTGTCATTATCACCGCGCGGTGACTGGCGGATGCCCTCGGATGCGGAAGCAGATATGTGGCTATCTGAGCTTGATGATTAAAGAAGCGATTCTTAGGAAAGGAAGACAGCATGCATTTTGACATTACAAAGAGAGACGGAAAGCTTATTCTTAAAAATTTGAGCTGTGGATGTACATATGATCATAGCATCCCGAATATGGACATCTATATCAAATCCGGCTTAATCGAAACTTGCGCAGATTGTATCAAAGAAAGCGGGCTTGGCAGCAATGTGCTGCTTATTGCAGACAAAACGACCTATGCTGTGGCCGGAGAAAAGGTTGAACAGAATCTCACAAAAGCCGGGCTTCATTGCCGCGTATGCATATTGCCGGGTGAGAATGTGGAGCCGACGCCGGAAATGGCAGAATATATTATCGCAAAGGTTGAAAGCAACACGGATTTTCTTCTGGCCGTGGGCTCGGGCGTGGTGACTGACCTCACGAGACGCAGTGCGTTTTTAACAGAAAAGCCATTTGCGGCTTTTGGAACTGCCGCGTCAATGGATGGCTACACATCTATCACGTCATCGATGATGATAAATAAAATGAAGGTTTCCATGTATGGAAACTCTGCAAGACTGTTGATGTTCGACCCTGCGATTCTTGCCACCGCACCGCTGCTCATGCAGGCCTCGGGTGTGGGTGATATGCTTGCCAAATATGGCGTATTGGTGGATTGGAAGCTGGGTAGCGTGGTGACTGGCGAGCCCTTTTGTCCGCTATGCGAAGAGCTTTTACTGATGGGGCTCAAAACATGTTCATCGCATATTGAAGATATCATCGCGCGCACGCAAGCTGGTATGGAAGCGCTTATCGAGGCGCTTGTCTATGCGGGGCTTACGGTGCTGATTGTGAAAAACACGCGACCCGTCGCGTCGGTTGAGCATAACATGGCGCATTACTGGGATATGATGCATGTCGCTTGTGGCGGAGAACCCGTTCCGTCACACGGCATTTGCGTTGGCATCGGCTTTATCTATTGTCTGCTTTTTCACGATATGCTGAAAAGAGCCGATCTTTCTGTCATCGACAAGGAAAAAATAAAAGCGGAGCGCATGACAAAGCAGCAAAAGAAGGAATACATTTTTGACTGCTATCCTCCGGGCGGAGGAGAAGAGATCATTCAAGACAATGTTGACTGGTACATTGAGTGGCCGGAGAATGAAAAGAGAATTGATGCGCTGACCGCGTATCATAGCCAATATGTAAAGGATTCAGAAATTCTGCCCGATTACCGAAAAATGATCACGTTTTTTAAGCGCTTCGGTGCGCCCACGAGCGCCACAAAGGCAGGGATATCAAAAGACAGACTAAAAAACGCGTTGCTTTGTACCAAGGACTTTCGCAAACGCTATTCCATTGCACAGGCGCTCTCGGAGCTGGGTATGCTGGAGGAATGCACTCAAAGGGTGCTGCAAATAGAAAGCAACCTGTAATTCATTCTATTGTCAAAGAAAAACCCCGCTGAAGTAAGTATCAGCGGGGTTTTGTGTACGCTTTTACTAGATTTCCGTGTAATAGATGCTAAGCAGCAATTCCAAGGTGGCTGCTTCATCCGTGACCACAACGCTGGACCCGTCTACCGTTCTGCTTTCGCCGGGAATTGTCAGCTGCTGAATCGCATCGATATTTACACCGTTCAGAATTTTCGCAAAAGCCAAAGCCTGATCGATTGATAGATCGGTTTTGCCGAACTCTGAAAACTCGTCCCAAAGCTTGGTGACAGCGTCCGCAGCACCCATGCCTTTGATCTTCTTGGCGAGTGCGATCATAAAGGTTCGCTGATGGCTTGTCCGGCCAAAATCTGAACCTGCCGAATCGTGGCGATTACGCAGATATTCCTCGGCGTTTGAACCTTTAAGCGTGACGGTCTTGCCTTTCTTACCCACGTTGGGAATAGATTGATCCAGAGTGACTTCAACACCATCCACGGCTTTTGCAATCCTTGTGATACCGTCCATGTCAATGCTTGCATAGAACGGGATCGGAATATCCAGCGAAAAGTCAAGAGGCGTTTCCAGATCGCATTCGCGCTCAAGGAATTTCTGAAGACAGGCTTTGGCATTAGACGCGCCATATCTCTTTGGACCGCCGCCAAAGGAATATGCGGCATTGATCTTTTCCTTGACGGTTTTTTCAATTGATCCGTCATCGTAATCTATTTTATAAACGTCCGTATAGGTGTCACGAGGTATTGAGAGTAGTGTGGCTGTTTTGCTGGCTGTGTCCACAGCGCAGACCATCATCATGTCGCTGCGATATCCCATCTGCTGAGCTTCACGTTCATCATTTGAGTCGATACCAAGGAAGAGAAGATTAACGATTGCATCATTCTTTTTGTAAGTCTTGCCGTTATAGGTGATCGTATCACTTTGCGGCGTTTCAGCCGGAGCATCGATGATATTATTATCATCCACAGCATTATTGTCAATATTAGCCACGGGCTGAGCATCCACAAATAAAGAGCCGTAATCATCACTTGTGAGTTCGATGCCTAATAATACTGCTACGACAATGAATCCTGCCACCAGCGTACCAAGAACAGCCAGCAGGATTTTCAGCTTTTTGCTATGAACGTTTTTACTTTTTTTGGTGCTTCCGCTGGTTCTATTTACATTTCTATTAGAAGTACCGTATCCTTTTACTTGCAAATTTATATTCTCCTTATCGCTTGATTTCCACCACCATGCGATACTTAAGATGTCTAAAATTATATCAGTAGTTGTTGTAATAGTCACCTTTTCGATAGTCATAAACGGTGCCGTTGGCATAGTAGTTAATGTTGTCAAGGGCAAGCCCGGTGCCAATCGCCACGCAGGATATTGCATCTTCAGCAACATAACAGGGAATGCCCGTTTTCTCGCTGAACAGTCTGTCAAGACCATACAGAAGCGCACCGCCGCCCGTCATGCAGATGCCGTTTTCGGCGATGTCTGAGGAAAGCTCCGGCGGAACACGCTCCAGCACACCATGCAGTGTTTCCATCATCGTGTTGAGTGGCTCTTCAAGTGCTTCGATTGTCTCGTTGGAGCTGATGGTGACCACCTTGGGCAGTCCGGAGATTAAGTTACGGCCTGCAACCTCCATGTAGATCTGCTCTTTACGAGGAAAAGCAGAACCGATGTTGATCTTGATTTCTTCAGCCGTTCTTTCACCGATGAGCATGTTATGCTTCTTTTTCATGTAGCGGATGATGGCATCATCGAATTTGTCACCAGCGACCTTGACTGAATCGCTCAGAACAATGCCGCCAAGAGAAATAACTGCGATATCAGTCGTACCGCCGCCGATATCTATTACCATATTGCCAAAAGGTGCTGAAATGTCGATGCCGGCGCCAATAGCAGCGGCCATAGGCTCTTCTATAAGCCCCGTATGCCGTGCACCGGCCTCCTCTGTGGCTTCGATAACGCTGCGGCGTTCCACTTCCGTAACGCCCGAGGGTACACAGACGACGACGCGTGGCTTAAAGAACAGCCTGCGGCCGATGACTTTGCGCAGGAAATATCGCAGCATTCTTTCAGTATCGTGAAAGTTGGAGATCACACCGTTTCGCAGCGGACGAACCGCGACGATATTGCCGGGCGTTCTGCCAAGCATGATGCGTGCCTCTTCACCGATGGCGATGACCTCACCCGTGGTTCTGTTAACAGCCACCACAGAAGGTTCCCGAAGCACAATCCCTTTGCCCTTCACATAGACAAGAACGCTTGCTGTTCCGAGATCAATTCCGATATCGTTAAATTCAAACAAGGCCATCTATCATAAACCCCTTTAAAAAGTATATTTGCCACCAAACGTATATAAGCATATTAAATAATACTATAATACATGATTCGACTTTTTTCAACCAGCATTATTAATGTTAACCCAATATCAATCATCGATATCTGCACTGCGAGCCAACGCGTACAAATCCTCCAGCGTATTCACGTGAACCGCCGCTTCGCGTAATTTTGCAGCGCCGCGCATCCCTTTAAAATACCACGCCGCGTGTTTGCGGATTTGTCGCATGGCATTTCTTTCACCTTTAGCCGCGCATGCCAGATCTGCTTGCTTTAAAAGTGCTGCCATCTTTTCTTGGGGAGTGGCGGGCTTTGATTCTGTGCCGCTTAACATAAGGCTCTTTATTTCGCGGAAAATAAACGGATTGCCGAGTGCACCCCGGGCTACCATGACAGCATCGCAACCGGTTAAGTCCATCATATTGAGAGCATCTTGCGCACTGTTAATATCTCCGTTGCCGATGACCGGTATGCTCACAGATTCCTTAACCCGGGTGATGATAGCAAGATCCGCTTTACCGCTGTAAAACTGCTGCCTGGTACGTCCGTGAACGGCCACGGCAGACGCGCCGGACTGTTCAGCCATACGCGCAAATTCAACTGCGTTAACGCTTGTCTCATCCCAACCCTTACGAAACTTCACAGTGATGGGTTTTGAGGAGATCGTGGCTGCCGCTTTTATCAGACGTGACGCGAGCTGCGGGTCTTTCATAAGCGCGGAGCCTTCGCCGTTCGACGTGATTTTAGGAGCCGGACATCCCATATTGATGTCAAAAAGCGCGATGCGCTCCGAATACCGCTCCAGCAGCACTTCAATACTGCTTTTAAGCGCGTCCACATCGCTTGCGAAAAGCTGTACGCCGAATTCTTTCTCATTCTCCGCGAAGGCGAGCAGTGAAGCCGTTTTGGCTGACCCGTATTTCAGACCCTTGGCGCTTACCATTTCGGTATAGGTAAAATCAGCACCCTGTTCAATTGCAATATGGCGGAACGCCGCGTCGGTTACCCCGGCCATGGGCGCCAGATATATGTTACCTCGCATCAATCTTCGATGATATCCTCCGGATCTTCAGGTGTGGGCGACGGCGTGGGAGACGGCGACGCCGTTACCGAAGGAGCCGCTGTGGGCGTTGGCTTGGGCAGCATTTCAACGAGTTCCATCGAAACAATGCGCCAGCTATCCTCGTAGCGCGTCAGCGTGACGTTGTAGATGCCGTTGTCCCAATATGGCACAGCGATATCGATTACCTCTTCATCCTCGGGTTCCTCACGTAATTCGGCTTTAATATCTGAGACCTCTTCGGTAACGCGTAAGGTCACGGTGTTCTGCCACGGCAGAACCAAGGATAAGCCGATATCCGCTTTATAATCATAGCCAGAAACATCAAAAGACTTATAGGCTGTGGAATTAAGCAATGTGTCCTGCTCAAGAAAGCTCTTAGAAAAAACCTTGGAAAGCAGCGAAGGATCTTCATCCTTTATCACCACTTCAGCACGAACCTGAAAGCCGTCTTTCACAAGCGTCTGTATACTCATGTAATCCAATGCTGCAAAAAAAGCCAGTGCAATGAGACCGACAACAAGGCCGCATATGAGCAGCCTTGTAAGAAGGAACCAAAGAAATCGAAGTACGACCCTAACCGATGGCGACAAAACAGATCACTCCTTTTCATGGCTTATCATATCATAATTGTGTTTTGTCCACAATATCATAAGAATTTTTGAAAAAAGGAGCTAAAGCGTCTTTGCCATCACAAGACGATCCTCTCCTTCGCCGTATTCAGCGATTCGCGTTTCCATCGTTATAAATCCAAGTTTTTCTTTATAGACTTTAACGGCCGGATGATTATTTGCATCGACTGTGAGTTCAACACTTTTGAAACCCTCTTGCTTAATTCTTTGACAGCAGTCAGATAAAAAACGCGTACCGAATCCCTTGCCGCGGTATACCGAATCAACAGCGATACCGAAAAGATAAGCTTTATCGGGGTTATTCCAATCACGCAGAAACTGAGCGCCACCGATGACTTTGCCGTCTAGCATAAGCGCAATCACTAGGCCATGGCGGATAAATGGGACGATCTCCCATTCGCTCAGTCCGTTTGGGCCAAACGCGCTTCTTTCGATTGCAACAAGACTTGATACGATATTTGCATCGTTATTTTTTATGACTTTAATATCTAAACTCAATGGTCATCCTCCTTAATATAATGGCTGACATACGGCGATGTTGTGACGGACAGTAATCCGGGATATAAAAGATTGAACCTGATTTCATCGCCAAGGCTGTAATCCTGCTTACTGTCACTGATGTCAAGTATGATATAATCGCTGCTCCCTCCAAGGATTTTCACGCCATTGTCGATGGGAATAAGGCCCGCCAGGCGGACGTCTTGCTTGCCCAGCGCGATCAGTGCCCGCCTTCTGACACCAAGGTTTTTAAAAGCCGGCGTATTGCCGAATGCATCCACCCCGATAGACCCCAACGGAATCGAGGGTTTTTTCTTTATCTCAACAATTTCAGCCACAAGCTGAAAGGCGTCTTGATATGTACCATGTATTGTGCTGTGTTTAGAACTGTTGCGCCCCAGCAATATTCCTTCTCCAATACGGATTTGATTAATTTCGCCGGGCATTTGTCCTTTTTGTATTAAAGGAAGGCAATTTGTTCCGCCCACAGAGACCACGCAATGCGGCATATCAAACGTATCGTGAATATTACGCGCGATTTGGGCAAGCATACCCATGTTTTTTTTGGACGGAAGCACGCCGCCATAGCAGCCCACGTTCGTCCCGATGCCTAAGAAATTAACGCCCTCAAGTGAAAGTATGCGGCGGAGCCAGTCGGCTGCTCGGTTGTACATGACACCTTCTCTCAAATCGCCCACATCGATCATGAGTATTATGCCGTGATGCTTGCCCGATTTAAGGCTTTCCTCGGTGAGTGACCTGATCATACCGAACTCCGAGTTAATGCTTAAATCTGATAAGCTCACCACAGCGGCGGCATTGCTGATACGAGGAAGCCGTAGCATCGTGATTGGTGCAGTAATGCCAGATTTTCTCAGCTTTTGAATATTTCTGATGCGTGCGTCGGCAAGGCCGACTGCGCCTGCTTCCAGCATGGCCTTGGCCACCTCCGGCATCCCCGATACGCCCTTTGTGACACCCACAACATCGATACCTTTCACATGACACATGTCTACAATTGCCTTGGTGTTGTGTTTTAGTTTTCGTAAATTAATCTCTAATCGCGGTGTTTCCAAGCACTCGCCTCCTTTAAATTATAGTTTTGCAAATAACCATAGAAAAATATGTTCCAATTCCTCAAATGCAATAAAAAAATCAGATAACAAGACAAGAGCTGATGAGAATAATGTAAGAATATTGATAAGTTATAACAATTGTATCATGTCATAATTTTATGATCAAATAATGCCTGCCGCCGCAAAAGACGAGGCGCAGACAGGTGCATCGCAAGCGGCAGCTGCAAGACGCATTGCCCCCTTAAGGGTTCACAGCTATTAAAACAGATTCATGCTTCGTTTTCTGAATAAAAAAGAATGAAAAACGTCCGGACGATGATCTGTCGCCCGGACGCCTTGCGAAAATATATAAAAGAGCGAAAAACGCTCAATACACACTATTCTTTTGGTTTCATTGTGGGGAAGAGAATAACATCGCGTATGGAATAGCTGTCGGTTAACAGCATCACCATACGGTCAATTCCAATACCCATGCCGCCTGTGGGCGCCATACCGTATTCAAGCGCGTTTAAATAATCTTCATCCATCATATGCGCTTCTGCATCACCCTGTGCACGCTGCTGTGCCTGTGCCATAAAGCGATCACGCTGGTCATCCGGGTCGTTAAGCTCAGAAAAGGCGTTGGCCAGCTCGCGTGCCGTAATGAAAAGCTCAAAACGCTCTGTTAGCCACGGCTCTGTGGGGCTTTTCTTTGCCAGCGGAGACACTTCAACGGGATATCCCGTGATGAACGTGGGCTCTATAAGCTTGTCCTCCACGAAAGCCTCGAACGCCGCATACAAAAGCTCGCCGCGTGATTGCGGCTTTTCGGAGTTTAATCCGATACCCTTGGCGATTTCCATCGCCTGCTCATCCGTGCATCCGGAAAAATCGGCGCCGGTATATTGCTTCACGGCTTCAAGCATCGTCAGTCTCCGCCATGGCGGTGTTAAATCAACGCCTGTACCCTGATATTCGATTTTGCCTGTACCGTACAACTTTTTAGAGCAATGATAAAACAGGTTCTCGCACAGCGTCATCATATCGTCAACGTTTGCATAGGCCTGATATAGTTCAATGGTGGTAAACTCGGGATTGTGCTTAACAGACATTCCTTCATTGCGGAAAATACGTCCGATCTCGTAGACCTTTTCAAACCCACCGACGATCAGGCGCTTTAAATGCAATTCGGTAGCAATGCGCAGATACATGTCCAAGTCCAGCGTGTTGTGATGCGTGATAAAAGGACGCGCAGCAGCGCCGCCCGCTTCTCCCATGAGAATCGGCGTTTCCACCTCGACAAATCCCACGCTGTCCATATATTCGCGAATAGATTTAATGATCAGAGATCGAGCCAAAAAAGTCTGCTTGACCTCAGGATTGACGATTAAGTCAACATAGCGCTGACGATACCGAAGATCGGTATCTTTCAGGCCGTGGAACTTTTCAGGCAACGGCAGCAAAGACTTGGAAAGAAGCTCAATTTTGGTTGCCTTGAGAGAAACCTCACCAGCGTTGGTTTTAAAGACCTCGCCCTCTACCCCAATGATATCGCCGATATCAAGCTTTTTGAAAGCCGCATACGGTTCTTCACCGAGCACATCGCGACGGACATAAAGCTGAAGCTTGCCTTCAAAATCCTGCAGGTGTGAAAAGCTTGCCTTGCCCATTACCCGCTTGGACATCAGCCGACCTGCAATGGAAACCGTCTGCCCTTCAAGTGTTTCAAAATCCGCAAGAATCTTTACGGATGAGTGTGACTTATCGAACTTTGTGACAACAAAAGGATCAGTGCCTGCATCTCTTAACGCCTCAAGCTTTTCCCTTCTGACGCGGAGTACCTCGCTGAGTGTCTCCATTGACTGTTGGTTCTGGTTCTCCTCCATTGTTACCGCCCTTATCTGAATATATCTAAGACTTTAAACGAGATCGTACCGCCGGGCGTGCACACCTCAGCAAGTTCGCCGACTTTTTTTCCCATCAGCGCAGCACCCACGGGTGATTCATTGGAAATACGCTTTTTATCTGCATCTGCCTCTACTGATCCCACGATGGAATAAACCTCTTCCTCATCATATTCCATATCGAGAATACGCACAGTTGTTCCAATGCCTACGGTGGACAAATCAATTTCATTGTCCTCTACAACGATGGCATTGCGCAGAAGCTTTTCAAGCTTGGCGATTTCGGTTTCAACACGGGCTTGCTCATTTTTGGCTTCGTCATATTCCGCATTTTCCGATAGATCGCCAAAGGCGCGTGCTTCCTTGATCTGCTCCGAAATTTGTGCTCGTTTAACGGTTTTAAGAAAATCCAGTTTTTCCTGCTTTTCCTTAAGTCCGTCTTGTGTGAGAATGACTTGCTCGTTTGTCATGGCTTCCTCCCGGCGATTATCTTTTGTTTAGATAATATGTGCTTTTAAAATGGTATTATACCTGTATTTTTATATGGTAAGTCATGAAATAAGCCCATTTTTATAATATGGTGATTATATGGCAAGCAAAAATAGATGTCAAGAAGAATACGCATATTAAGTACACATAATGAAATTTGAAAGCAAGGGTACAATAGCAGATATGCTTTGCTATTTTTATATCATATGCTATACTAACTGCATAATAAAAAAGGCAAAAAAACACATGGAAAGGCGCTTGTGTTTCCGAAACATAAAGCATATAATAACTAAAAAGTTCGTTAATTATTTAACAATGCATTATAAATATTTCTATATTCTAGGAGGTTATCATGAAGGTATACAATTTCTCAGCGGGCCCCGCGTGCCTGCCTGAAGCTGTGCTCAAGCGTGCACAAGAAGAACTCGTTTTCTATGGAAACAGCGGCATGTCTGTGATGGAAATGAGCCACCGAAGCGCTGATTATGAAGCGATCATTAATCAAGCGGAAAAAGACTTAAGAGAGCTTATGGCGATTCCTGACAACTACCGTGTGCTCTTTTTACAGGGCGGCGCATCAATGCAGTTTTCAATGGTGCCCATCAATCTGATGACCACCTATAAGAGAGCCTACTATTTAAAGACGGGTGCGTTTGCCAAAAAAGCGATTGCGGAAGCAAAAAAAGTGGGCGAGGTCATCATTCCTGTTTCCTCGGAAGACAAGACTTTCTCATACATCCCCGAAACCACCCCAGACATGTTTGAGCAAAAGGCGGACTATGTGCATATCACCTCAAACAATACGATATACGGCACGCGCTTTACAAAGCTGCCCGATACGAACGGAATTACCTTAGTGAGCGATTTGTCGTCTATGATTCTTTCCGAGAAAATTAATGTGAATGATTATGGTCTTATTTACGCAGGTGCTCAGAAAAACATCGGGCCCGCAGGCGTGACTGTCGTCATCGTGCGTGACGACTTGCTTGGGAAGGCCCCTGAAAACACGCCTTCAATGCTTGATTACAAGATCATGGCGGATAACGATTCAATGTACAATACGCCCACGACATACGGCATATACATCGCAGGGCTCGTGTTTGACCAGCTTCTTAAAGAAGGTGGAGTGGATGCCATGCAAAGACGCAATGAAGAAAAGGCCGCATTGCTTTATGATTATCTGGACAGCTCTTCGCTGTTTAAGCCCACTGCTGAGAAAAAAGACCGTTCGCTCATGAATGTGACATTTGTCACGGGTGATGCGGAGCTGGACAAAAAGTTCGTATCTGAAGCCAAAGCGCAAGGCATTGTGAATATCAAAGGGCATAGAAGCGTGGGCGGAATGAGAGCCAGCATATACAACGCGATGCCCAGAGAAGGTATAAAGGCTTTGGTTGACCTCATGAAAGATTTCGAGAAAAGAGCGTAAGACGGTCTAAAGGAGGAAATAATATGTTTAAAATAAAAAAACTAAATGCGATATCTCATGTGGTCAATGAGTATTTAATACCGGACAAATATGAGATCAGCGAAGATTTCGATAATTATGACGCAATACTTGTGAGAAGTGCCAAGTGCCACGATCTTGAAATGCCGGCCAGCATTCTTGCCATTGCGAGGGCGGGCGCAGGCGTTAACAACATTCCCGTGGACGAATGTGCCAAGAAGGGCATTGTGGTGTTTAACACGCCGGGCGCAAACGCCAACGGTGTGAAAGAACTTGTTCTTACGGGTATGCTGATTGCAAGCCGCCATATTATTGAAGCCAGTGAGTGGGTGAAGACGCTTAAAGGTAAGGGTGATGAGGTGCTTTCGCTCGTGGAAAAGGGCAAAAAGCAGTTTGTGGGGCCTGAAATAGCGGGCAAAACGCTTGGTGTGATCGGGCTTGGCGCGATCGGCGTCATGGTGGCCAATGCGGCGCGTTCGCTTGGAATGCACGTGATCGGTTATGACCCGTACATATCCATTGAGTCTGCTTGGGGGCTAGACCATGATGTACAGCGTGCGATAAACCTCGAAACTGTGCTCGCAAATGCGGATTATATCACACTGCATATTCCGCTCATGGATCAGACAAAGAGCTTTATCGGAGAAGCTGAGATTGCCAAAATGAAGGAAAATGTGGTACTGCTTAATTTTGCGCGAAACGGACTCATTAATTACGACTCGCTCTACGACGCGCTGGATAATCGCAGAATCAGACGCTACGTCACAGACTTTCCCAATGAAAAGCTGCTCAACTACTATAACGTGATCAGTATTCCGCATCTTGGGGCATCCACGCCGGAATCCGAGGAGAACTGTGCCATCATGGCGGCCACACAATTGCGAGATTATCTGGAGACGGGCAAAATCGAAAACTCGGTGAATATGCCCACCGCCGTACTGCCGTTTACGGGCAGATTCCGTATCGCCGTGATCCACAAAAACGTGACGGGTATGGTCGGCCAGATCACTGCATTGCTGGCAGAGACGGGCGCGAATATCACGGACATGGTCAACAAGTCTAAAGGAGAGCTCGCGTACACGGTAATCAACCTCGATGAAAAGGTAGACAATGCGACAATCGAAAAGATTAAGAGCATTGCCAGCGTCATTCGTGTTCGCGCATTTGAAAAATAACCAAGGAAGAAGAGGATAGATATGGTCATCATTGAAATGGCAGACGGAAAGAAAATAAACATTGAGATGCTCTGTGAGCACGCACCAAACACGGTTGATAATTTTAAGAGCCTTGTTTCCAAGGGTTTTTATAACGGATTGATATTCCATCGCGTAATCAGCGGCTTTATGATTCAAGGCGGCTGCCCCAGCGGCAGCGGCACAGGTGGTCCGGGCTACGCGATCAAAGGCGAGTTTGCGGCCAATGGCGTAGATAACACATTGAGTCACAAGCGCGGCGTGGTGTCGATGGCGCGCTCAGCGGCACATAATTCGGCAGGCTCGCAGTTTTTCATTGTTCATGAGGACGCGACGTTCCTTGACAAACAGTACGCAGCATTTGGACGCGTGGTGGAGGGCATGGATGTGGTGGACGCGATTGCGGCCACAGCCACTGACGCTTCCGACAGGCCTAAAGAACCCCAAGTGATGAAAAGCGTGACGCTCACAGAAGACGAAACGGTCACAGAGCCGGAAAAAATGTAATGCAAAAACCCCCGAAGAAAACAAGTCTTCGGGGGTTTTTTGTATGTTATCTAAGTAGAAGACAGGCAATTATATTAAAATTCACTGTTGCCTATGCTGTTTCTCTGAAGCTTTCTCTAATTATTAAAAATACCGCCAGGTATTTTTGTGGGTTTCCAAAGGGGCAGACCCCTTTGGCGGGGGATTGGGGGCGGCGCCCCCAAAAAGAAGCATTCTTTATACGTTAAACTTAAAGAGCGTGACATCCCCGTCCTGCATCACGTACTCCTTGCCTTCCTGACGCACCAGCCCTTTGGCCTTGGCGGCTGCCATATCACCGCACAACTTTAAATCATCGAACGCAACGATCTCCGCGCGGATAAAGCCGCGTTCAAAATCGCTGTGGATCTTTCCCGCCGCGCCGGGTGCTTTGGTGCCGCGCGCAATTGTCCACGCGCGCACTTCCTTTTCGCCCGCCGTTAAATAACTGATGAGGTTCAGCAACTTATAGCTTTTTTTCACGAGCGCATCAAGGCCGCTTTGCGCGATGCCAAGCTCCTCTAAAAACATTTGCCGTTCCTGGGCAGAGAGCGTGGAGAGCTCTTCCTCGAGCTTGGCGCAAATCACCATCACTTCGGCACCCTGCGTTTTTGCGAGCTCGATCAGTGCGGCTACATGAGGCAGGGTGTAAGGGTCGGCGCTGGACGAATCATCTTCCGATATATTGGCGGCATAGAGCATGGGCTTGTCCGTCAGCAAAAACAGCTCACTCACCAGAGCGCGCTGCACGTCATCCAGCTCCATACCCGCCACAAAAACGCCCTTCTCAAGGTTTTCTTTAACGAGGCTCAGTGTATCAAACTCAAACACATACTTCTTATCGCCGGATTTCTTCATCTTTTCGCTGCGCGTCAGGCGCTTATCCACCGTTTCAATGTCTGCGAATATCAGCTCAAAATTGATGGTTTCCGCATCCCGCGAGCTGCCGATGCTGCCGTCCACATGCGTCACGTCATCGTCCTCGAAGCAACGCACCACATGCAGTATCGCGTCTACCTCGCGGATGTGCGCCAAAAATTTATTGCCAAGGCCCTCGCCGCGGCTTGCGCCTTTCACGAGCCCTGCGATATCCACAAACTCAATGACAGCGGGTGTGAATTTGGCCGGATGATAAAGCTCCGCCAAAAAATCCATTCGCTTATCGGGAACGGACACAACGCCCACGTTGGGATCGATGGTGCAAAAGGGATAGTTTTCGCTGGCTGCACCCGCGCCTGTGAGCGCGTTGAACAATGATGATTTGCCCACGTTGGGCAGCCCGACAATGCCAAGTTTCATATTTACCTCGTAGAAAATTATATTCACGTCATTATAGCGCCGGAAGAATGTAAAATCAACAAATGCATTTTTGACGCATCATGTCTATATACATCTTAAACAAGGGGCATCCTTTTATGGATAAAATTGCGGTTGTGAAACATATCAATTGGGTGTAAAATATTTTGATATAAATTTTCATGAACGGGCGTTGGGGCGCAGTGGGGAGGCAAACGTGTCAAAGACGATACAGGAGATAAACGAAAAACTTAAACAGGGCAAGGCCGTGGTATTCACCGCTGAGGAAGCGGTAAAGATGGCCAAGGAGCAGGGCGTTGCGGCTTGCGCGAAGAAGATTGATGTGGTGACGGCAGCGACGTTCGGTGCGATGTGCTCATCGGGCGCGGTGCTTAATTTCGGACACAGTGAGCCGCCTATCCGCATGGCGGAAATCACGCTCAATGGCGTGGAGGCCTACGGCGGGCTTGCGGCTGTGGATACATTCATCGGCGCGACGCAGCCCGGAAAGAATACGGGTATTGAGTACGGCGGCGCGCACGTGATCGAAGACCTCATCGCGGGCAAAGAGGTAGAGCTTGTCGCGCGCTCGGGCGGTACGGACTGTTACTCGCGCAAGGATATAAAGACGAATATATCGCTGGCAGATATGAATCAAGCGTATATTTTTAATCCGCGCAACGCGTATCAGAACTATTCCGCGGCGACCAACACGACCAAAAAGACAAAACGGACATATATGGGCACGCTGCTTCCAAACATGGGCAACGTCACGTACACCACGGCGGGCGAAATGTCTCCTCTGCTAAAAGACCCGAAGCTTCGCACTATCGGCATCGGTACGCGCATACTGCTGTGCGGCGGTGAAGGGTATGTCGTTTTTGAGGGCACGCAGGCTGTCAATAAGGCGATGGAGCTGCCGGGTGGTGATATGCACTATGCGGGTTATACGCTGTCGTTGATGGGCGACATGAAGGGCATGAAGAGCGAATACATTAAGGCCGCCACATTTGACGGTTATGGTGTATCGCTGTACGTGGGCATCGGCGTGCCGATTCCTGTGATCGATGAAGACATGATGGCTGACCTTGCCGTGCCCAATGAGAAACTCTATACCTATGTGTACGATTACGGTTTCAGCAGCCGCTCTCGTGAGGAATTAAAGCTTGTAAGCTATGCGGAGCTGCGATCGGGACAGGTGGAAATCGGCGGCAAAAAGATCAGGACAGCACCGCTGTCGAGCTTGTTAAAGGCGCGCAGGATTGCGGGCGAGCTGAAGGAAAAGCTGCTGGATGGCAGCTTTGAGATGACGCAGCCGTCGGCAAAGCTGCCGCATAGAGACAGCGTCAACGTACTGAATATTAAAGGGGATAAGTGACATGGAAAACAAACGTATAAAAATCGGACTTACGTTTCCGCCTGAAAAAACCGATAAACCCATTGTCACAAATCTTGTGAAATACGGGCTTACCTTCAACATATTACGGGCGTATATTTCGCCGGGCAAAACGGGCAACATTATACTTGAAATATCAGGAAGCGACGATAAAATTAAACAAAGTCTTGATTATCTTGAGAATGAGGGCATAGTGGTCAAGATTTATACGGACAGCGTGATCCACTATGAGGAAAAGTGCATGCACTGCGGCGCTTGTACATCCGTTTGTCCGTCCGGAGCGCTTGTGATGAACAAGGAAACCTGGGAGCTGGAGTTCAATATGGATAAATGCCTGCTGTGCGGGCACTGCGTGAGGGCATGCCCCGCACGCGCGATTAAAAGCTTTGACGAAGCCATACTCTAAAGGTGAACCCGAGGAGCGGAGTTCTTTGCGGTGTGATTACACAAACAGAGACGAATACCGGCGTATAATCGCCGCAGACATGCCGTGCTGGCGCGTGCAGCATCTGGAGACAGAGTTGTTTATCTGTGCGGATAGGCTGTGTGAAGATGCGGCGGCGGAAGCTGTGCGCTCGCTTCGTTCAGAGCTGGATGCGTATATCGCGGTGAACCCGCAGTTTTCAAAAAGTCTTGAGCCTGTTGAACCGGAAAAAAATGCTCCCGAGACGGTTAAGGCCATGTGCCGCGCGGCGAAGAGCGCGGGCGTAGGGCCTATGGCGGCGGTTGCGGGCGCGTTTTCGGCGCAAGTGGGACGCCAAATTCTCAAATTTTCAAAGCAGGTCATCGTCGAAAACGGCGGTGATATATTTATAAAGACGGACAAGCAAAAAACAGTGGCGGTGTTTGCGGGAAGCAGTCCCTTGAGCCTCAAGGTGGGCATCGTGGTGGATTCCCGGGAAATGCCGATGTCGGTGTGCACGTCGTCGGGCACGGTGGGGCCTTCTTTGAGCTTCGGGAAAGCCGATGCGGCGGTGGTGGTGTCGCCGAACGCGTATCTCGCTGACGCGTGTGCCACGCGGCTGGGTAATGAGATCAAACACGCGGCGGACATTGAGAGCGCGCTGGATATGATGATGCGCGTTCCGGGCGTCACCGGCGCCATGGCGATCGTAGATGATGTGTGCGGCGCTGTGGGTGATATCCGGCTGGAAACGCTATAACTGGGGATATATAAGCGAATTATGCGTTTTCCATTTGCCTTGCTTTTCTGTGGTCTATAAAGTGTTTTATCCAATAAACAATACAGACTTCTATTAAGCATATTCCCATAAAAGCCATCGGCACAGATGGACTGAGAACACCATCGATGATTAGTGGGTTCTCGGCTAGCGTAATAACGGAAATGACAACATAATATATTCCCCCAACACTAAAAACCAAAGATAACCATTTAAATCCGTTCTTATAATTCAATCCATCAATAGCATTCCGCAATATACACGTCGTTATTAAAACTGATAAAGAAATCATTGACGGGAACACCATCACTGCCAATGAATTCAATATCGGCGTCTTAAACGGGGTGTTAATTAAGCAACATATAATCAGAGAACCCAGCAACGAGTAGAAAGCGTTTCTGAAAGCCTTTCCGCGTTCAATCTGCTGTCTTTCGTCATATTCATTCTGGCGCTTACGCATTGTTATCATCCTCCCAAAATAAATCGTTTAACGTTTTCCCAAGAGCTTTGCATATGGAAACGCAGAGCTTAAGAGATGGGTTATAGTCTCCGCTTTCAATCAGGCCGATCGTTTGTCTTGTCACGCCAACCGCATCGGCCAAAACTTCCTGATTCATGTCCTTTTCAATTCTCGCGATATTCATTCGCTTATTTTTCATCTATCTTCTCCTCGTACTTCATTACTATCTATTTATTGTCATTATGTCAATTATATATTGCAAAACATCATAAATAATATCAGAATTATGTACCGAAATATCATTTCACAGGAAATGAGTCTATGAAATATGCGCTGTCGCCTGTTTGTAGGTTTGTCAAACATATTGGACAGTGTATGAAGAAAGATATTCGGTTGGCGAACGCCAACCGAGCGGGCGCATAGGGATCTTGTTTGAACGGTATCGATAGGCTTCAAGCTGGTGCTTGAAG
>JAEWQS010000158.1 GCA_023399095.1 Bacillota bacterium | reverse complement strand
GATCCTCATGAAGAAGATGAACAAAAAGGAATCGAAGCATCAAATGCAGATGGCGTCGCCATTGAAGACATTTCGCCTGTTGTTTACTCGGTGGACATCACAATTCTTCATCCCGATGCAGAGGTTGCTATTGATAATACCGACGGATCAGACGCGGTGTTGACAGTAAGCCTGACGGATTGTGCTTTTACGGATGCGGCGAATGAAGGCAATTTTTCCTTTATGAACGCTCAGAGTGCGCCTAAAGTTATCTCGGCAGTCAGGGAGGATGATCAGACGATGAAGCTGACTCTCTCACCCGATGCAGCGCCGGACATTGACACCTTATTTGCACAAATATGCGATGCAACATTGTGCATTGCGAGTGATGCTGTCAGCACAGGCATAGAGCTGCAAACTCATGTCGGCAGCTATGATGCCCAGTTTGAGGTATCTGTGGATTACATTGAAAATAAGGCGGATGGTTTTCTTGTGTCATTGCTTTTGTCCTGCTCTAACGGCAACTTCAGCGATCTCGCACAAAGTCAGATTGCGCTTACCGGCAATCTTGGCAGCGTATCGTCTGTCGAGATGCTGGACGATGACACCGCTGAGCTCAAAGTGATTGTGAAAAAAGCAAACGTGACGCTGGATACCCTGACCTTAGACGGCCATATTCAAATAAACGGGCAATGGGGCGAGAATCTATGGGGTTCGCCATGCAAAGACGCAAATATGTCTGTGCACTATGCGGCGCAGGAGAGCTCCAAGGAGCTGCTTGCAATTGAAACCGATTTGATGTTTGATTTGCTTAAGTCCGGCATCACAGCACTTGCCACCAGCATTGGCAGCGCTGCCGGCAATCGCATGATGGAAGCCATCAACTCAGATCTGTTCGCTGACGAAACAATGCGCCAGCTTACCGACATGAATAAGTATCTGCGTAGCATGGATGCAAAGTGGACGAATATTTTGAGCAGTGTGGATACGCATTTGGCGATTATGGAAGACAAAATCGGCAGTAATAACTGCTCTCGCGTTCTTGACGAGTACGATACGCTAGCCAATACATTGCAGGCAACAGTGATGCACCTTGAAAACAAAAAAGAAAGCGTGGATGCAGCTGAAAAAGATACACCTGAATATGAAGCTGCCAAGCAAGAGTATATCAAGGCTGTGGACAAAGAAACCTGTAAGGTATATACAAATGCATATGTGCTCGGACAAAAGTTATTGAAGGGTTCTGCCGGGCTGTCCTCCGGTGTTGTGGGCACGTATGACGAGATGCTTTCGCTGCTGTATAACTTTGATGTGCAGACGTACGACCTGAAGGAAGATTTTCGCGTCATGACACTGGCGTTGTATCTGAAAGCGTATGATCAGGCTGTTCTGTATTACCAACTGACTGATCCAAACAATTCACTGCTTAAGCAGCTTGAATCCCAGTTGGTATCCATAAGTCGACTGCTGGATGGCATGAAGGTCGTTAGGCGAACGGACGATAACGTGTTTTGCTATGCGGCAGGAAAAACGCTGAAGAGATATATCAGGGGCGTTATGGGTGCCGGAGCGTATGTTTCAACGCAAATTACAGGAACAAATGCGGAAAAAATGATCAGCCGCGCTCAATACCGCAACACAACGCTCGGGGCTGACATCGATCAGGCAGGATTTTATAAATCAGAAGGAACGATTGACAGCTTTGATGTATTGATCGTTGATTGCGTCTGCTCAAAACAATATACGTCGACAAAGCGGGAATGGTGGACAACCATGACGAAGGTCAACATTCGGACACATGGCATTGAGAAAAATGTAAAGACATATTATCAACGTCAGGAATGCCCGTGGTACGATTTTATGTGGACGCAAAAGGAATGCTGGGGTGTCTATGATTTTCAGGGCTTCATGCTGCAAAACGGCTGACAAAGATGTGGACTCATGTATAAGGTTTTGATATGAAAAAACGGACATTCAATCGATTGACGCTGAAAGGCGTGACACTATTGCTGATCGTCTGTATACTGGGCGCGGCAGCCTGTGCCGTGCCCGCGTCTTTGCCTGCCGAAGACGAGCCAATTATTCCTGATAAAGACGCTTACAGCGTTTTTATCTATTTATGCGGCAGCGATTTGGAAACCAAGCACGGGGCTGCCACCAAAAACATTCAGGAGCTGCTGGATGCCGACCTGGACGATGATGTGAATATCGTGCTGCAAACGGGCGGTACAAAAAAGTGGCGCAGCTTTGGCATATCCTCTACAAGTATTCAACGCTATGTGATTGAAGAAGGTGCGCTTCAGCTACTGGAAAGCCTGCCCAACGACAGTATGGGCAAAGCGGCTACGCTCACGGATTTTCTTTGCTATGGGATAGAAAACTATCCTGCGGAAAAATACGCGGCGATACTTTGGGATCACGGCGGCGGCAGCATCAGCGGCATCGCGTTTGATGAGCAATACGGCTATGATGCCCTCACGCTGAGCGAGCTGAGGGAAGCCTTTGGCAAAGCAACTAATTCCATGAACGAAAGGTTTGAGCTGATAGGTCTCGACGCATGCTTAATGGCTACGCTGGAGATGGCGCAGACGCTTGCGCTTTTCGGCAGCTATATGGTTGCCTCTCAGGAAATATCTCCTGCCACAGGATGGGATTATACCGCTATAGCTGAGAGCCTGTCTCAAAGAACCGCGCAGGAAGGAATGGAGCTGGGCAGAATGATTTGCGACAGTTACTTGGAAAAGTGCTATGAGCAGAGAAAAGAGCAGACTGTGACACTGTCGGTTATTGATCTGAACAAGGTAGCTTTGCTAACAGAGTCTTTTGACTCTTTCGGCGAGAGAATGGCATACCAACAGGACGACTTGTCCTATGTTGTCCAATGCATCGAGAATTCATTGTGTTTTGGAGGAGCGACAAAGCATGAGAGACATTCGAATCTGTTCGATTTAGGCTGTTTTGCAGACAACATGGAAGCGACCGGCGTGTCGGTCGCTCTGAATGAAACCGTGATTTATCAGCGCACCGGCGAGCAGCGTGCAGAAGCATCCGGTTTATCCTTCTATTATCCTCAGACATTTAATCAAAACGAACTGAAACAGTATTTGCAGGTTTGTCCTGATTCGAAGTACGCGGAATTTCTGACAAACGCGTATTCAAATATACCGCAAGGCATCGTTGAGTTCTTGGATGAAGGGTCGGCTGCGGACAACGGCGGTATGTCCATTCGGCTCAGTCTAAACTCTGTCAAGTATGTGTCAACTGTTGAATTTGAGCTCGAGAAAACCGATGACGAGGATCATCTGATAAAGCTTGGCATAGACAATAATCTGTACGACGACTGGGAAGCCGGTCTGTTTACCAGCGATTTTAACGGCTATTGGATAGCGCTAGACGGTGAGTTGCTGCAAAGCCACCCTGTCGATGAAACGGATAATTCTCTGATATTCTCAGCACCTATTTTGCTTAACGGCGAACCGACGAACTTGAGATTTGCTTATGTGTTTGACAAGCAGATTGAAAAAGCATGTGAGGCGCTGGATGGGCATTATGAGATACTTGGCACCTGGAGCGGGTTGGATCAAGATACCGGCATGTCTAAAGCGCAGATCGCGTCTGTTGAAAGGGGAGATAAAATCACGATATTGCACGAAGGTCTGGACGGCGAATTAGAGCCGGGAACAACGCTGACCTATCAAAGCAACACTGCCATTCATGACCGTCCGCTAGATGAAGGGACATATCGGTACCGTTTTATCATAACTGATATTTTTGGCAATGAATATGTGTCGAATACGGCGGTATTTGAAGTTTTGAAGACGGCAGAAGGCAAGCCGACAGCGAAACTGATATGGATAGAAGATCGCTGAGAATAATGAGATGACCACCGGACTATAACACAACCCGAAGGGTAAACTCATCGTCTTTTGCTGCAAACTGGCAGTTATCTTTGAGCTTTTCGGTCATATATTGAATGCTTTGTGTGCCCAGTCCGTGTCCTGTTGCATTGGTAATGGGTACACCGTCCTTAAATACAGGAGCTGTTGCATAAGCGTTATGAATGGATAACAGCAGTCTTTCGCCTTTCATGCCCAGTTTAAGTCGAATCGTACGCTTGTCTTCAGTAAGCTCTGAAACCGCGTTAATGGAATTTTCAAGTCCGTTAGACAAGATCGAAGTAAATTCAATCTCTGAACAGGGCAGCTCAGCCGGAATATCAACGTCAGCATCGAAACGGATGCTTCGATCCGCCATTCTGCTTTCATAGGAGGATAAAATCATATTAACCATTTCGTTTTCGCAATATTTGTGTACAGCTGTCTGGTCAGTGATATCAATGATATTCTGTATATAAGCCTGTGCACGGCCATACTCATTGTTCTTTATCATCGTCATAACACTGGTCAGAAAATGCCGCATATCATGTCTGATAAGCGAAATCTCGTATCTGGATCGTTGGATCTCCTCAATTTCCTTCATGGATTGTACCGTTTGAATCTCTATCAGCTTTTTTTGTTGTTCCGCTGCACATTTTTCCTCATACTCCTTGAAATAGATCACGCTAAAGAATAGATAAGCGACGCACAGCAAAAATGGCAGAAATTCAAAAATCACCTGTGAGCCGTTGTAAAGCAGCTTGGTATACACAGTCGCTATATAGTCAAAAAGGTAGTAAATGACGGGCAAAATACCGAATATCAAAAGCGTCTTTCTTGATTTGGTCAGTATCACATGAAGCGACCTTGAGGCATATCGAAAAATGATATGCCAGATCGGTACGGTTAGAACGATTCGGGAAGCGTACATGATCCAAAGCTCGTGACTGATTGATAACACAATTAGGCCAAACCATTTGCTGACCTGACAGCACAAGTATGCGGAAAGAATGGCAAAAAGACCGGAGAGTACCTTTTGTTTGAAATAGAGCACAAAGAGCAACAGCAGCGGTAGATGGGTGATCAGAGGATAAAGCATCTCCGCATACTCCATACCAAAAAGAGCATAAATGAGCAGCTGCAGCATAAGGTTTGCCACGCCAAATATGAATAATACTAGATTGTTTTTCTTGTTAAGCTTGATGCCGAGAAAGGCAGCAGACACATATATCCCAAAGAATAATAGGACACTGAAATTGATAACGCCGAGAACGGTTTGCAGCATAGATGGCACCTCCTTAATCCCCAAACATATACGAAAAATATGCGTCCCGAAATACTTTGCCGGCTCCTCTGGCGATGGGGATGCGACAGCCGGAATTCATTATAATTTCACTAGAATTAAATAAATTCACATTAGGAATAGACACAATATAGCTGCGATGGCATTTGATAAAACCATCCTGCGTTAAAAGCTTGTTTTCATAATTGTGAAGAGGCTCTGTGGTCACAAGTGATTGACGTGAATTCAGAAAAAATATCACCTGCTTGTTCTGAGCCTCAATATATTCGATATCACGGAGATAGATTTTGTGATAACCGTAGGCGCTTTTGAGCAACAGATTTTTTGGTTCCGCTTTAATAGCAAACGTACAATCGTTGAGAACCTCAGATAACTGCTCGTACCTGACCGGCTTTAATATATATCCACTCGCTTTGACTGAGTAGGACTCCAACGCAAATTCGGGTGATGATGTAAGGAAAATGATTTTGACCGTCTTGTCGAACGCGCGTATTTCGCGCGCTGTATCCATTCCGCTCAAAAGCGGCATCATAATATCCAGGAAGATGATATCCACCCGTGCCGACCGGATGCTTTCGATCAACGCATCTCCGTTATCATATTGCATTGCTTTGATAGGAATATCATTTTTTTTCGACCATTGCTCTATCATGAGCGTTGTGCTTTCAAGGCAGCGCGCCTCGTCATCGCATATGGCTAGCCGAATCATTTATACCTCACATAAAAATTAATTTTATTTATTCTATCAGTCAGACATATGATTTATCAAATAATAAAGCTGCATTTCACTCCCGAAAATCGACGTTTCGCGAAAAAAGCCGTATGATGGCTTTTTGAATTGATATAATTCGTGTTATTCAATATATCATTTATTAATTTAGGGAGGTTGTTTTTTTATGAATGCACCGGGTAAAGGACTTTTAAAGGTAGTCAGCATCTTGTTCATCATCTTTGGCGCCATTTCGACGATCGTATCATTGCTTGCTTTGATCGGTTCCGCGGCCATTACAGCTTATCTGGGTGATTTGGGCATTATACTGATCATTGCAACGATTTTGATGCTGATAGCAAGCGTCCTCGAACTCGTATTGGGAATCTCCGGTCTCAAGAAATGCGGCGATCCAGCAAAAGCCGGTTTCTTTATCACCACAGGTACTATTCTTTGCGCATTGACACTCATCAGCATGATTATGAACATCGCAAGCGCTGGCTTCTCGATAACCAGCCTAATCGGATTTGTGCTGCCGGTCCTTTTCATTGTCGGCGGAAGCATGAACAAAAAAGCGGCTGCTATTGGCTGATTAGAACGGGCGAAGCGAGAAAAAGAGCATACGGATAAAACATTGTGATTATCCGATTGAGTATCAAATTGTTGTAATACAGAGGCACTCTTGCAGGGTGTTTCTGTATTATTTCATATGAACAAAAATGAGTTGGTCTAAATGCATTTCGGTTATGGGATTATATACGGATAACAACCAAGGAGGGCTTTTGCTGTGAAAAAAAGATTGTTTGCGCTGCTGCTGACAGCGGCGCTGATACTGACATTGCTGCCAGCCACGGCGACAGCAGTAGGAGGTGCTTTGGAAGTCGGCAGCGGCACTTATCCTTTGACGGAAGCGGGATTGAACGCTGCAATCAGCGCGGCGAGCAACGGTGATACGATCAAATTCATAGCCAGCGGTACGATCACGCTGGCCGACGATATCGTCATTAACAAATCGATTACGTTGGATATGAACGGACAAGCGGTCGGTCTCAATTCTCCCTCAACTTTTGATTTTCTATCTATCCCCAATGGGTATTCGGTAACAGTGAAGGGACCGGGCACTATCACAACCAACACATATATAAACGTAAACAACACCGCGGCGCTGACTGTGCAGGGAGGCGCTGTGATTGAAGGAACGGGAGATTGGCAGACGCTGATCAATTATGGCACCGTCTCGATGACGGGCGGAGCGCTTGCGCAGACGAATGGGAATTTCGTTCTTCAAAATTCCAGGACTGCAACCTTTGATAATGTGACGATTGAGACGAGTAATGGAAGCGGACCAGTGGTATGGGCGGCTAATGGCACGCTCACCCTCAACAACTGCACCACAAGAAACAACTTTTCGGGTACAATGATAGCGGTATTGCCCAGCGTCATCTTGGTGTCTAATTCTGCTGCGGTGACGATTAACGGCGGTTCCGTGATAGCGCCTGCGGGGTCAACCCTGCCTGCGATTCTCGTGTACAAAAATGCCACATTGACCAACAACGGTGCCGCAATAACCAACGGTTATGTGATAAAACTCAGCGACCTGAGTGTATCTGTATCATCCGGTGCCGGGAAGGTGACGCTTGCGCCGCAGACGGCGGAACCCGGTGTAACGTATTACTACAAGACGACAGCAGCAGACGATACGGCGGCAAAACCGTCATATGACACAGCTTTTCATTCCACGGGCTGGACAGCGTTCAGCACCGCGACGGATATTGCCACTGCAAGCACGGCGACGGTTTATGTGCAGGTTGTGAAGGT
This sequence comes from Bacillota bacterium, assembly GCA_023399095.1. Lineage (GTDB taxonomy): Bacteria > Bacillota > Clostridia > Christensenellales > SZUA-584 > SZUA-584. The sequence continues at coordinate 172 of JAEWQS010000158.1, read as the reverse complement.
GGGTGACAGCGCGCATATGATATACGGCTGGGGACAAGGAAGCGCCACGCCGACAGCTGCGCCGACACCAACGCCCACAGCGACGCCGACAGCGACGCCGAGAGCGACGCCGACAATGACGCCGACACCGACGCCGACACCGACGCCGACGCCGACACCGACACCGACACTG
>JAEWQS010000147.1 GCA_023399095.1 Bacillota bacterium | reverse complement strand
AGCAGGTCGTCGAGAAGCTCATCAAAAAAGGCGAACTTACCGTGGAGCAGGGCAAGGTACTCAACGAGGAATTAAAGCACAAAGCCAAGGACAAGATGAAGGACACCATTTCAAGCAGCAAGCTCTGTGTGGAAGCGGTCATCGACAACTTAGGTAAAATGAGCGAACAGGAGATTGCCGCTTTAAAAGCCAAACTTGCCGACTTGGAAAATAAGCCGGATGCCGAAAAATAACGCCACGGCTGCGGCGCGTTTCAAAGACATTCTAAAAATACTGCGGCGTCACGACCTGATCCGCGGGCTTACCCCCAATAAACTGCGGCAGATTCTCGAGGATCTGGGGCCGACGTTTATTAAGCTCGGCCAGATTATGTCCATGCGGCCGGATATGATACCATCGGAATACTGCGACGAGCTAATTAAGCTGCGCACCGAGGTGAAGCCCATGCCGTTTGAGGACGTCTGGTGCGTGCTGGAAAGCGAGTACGGAGAGCCGCCTCAGAGTTATTTTGCGTCTGTCGATGAAGAGCCCTACGGCTCCGCGTCTATCGCACAGGTGCACAAGGCGAGGCTCAAGGGCGGCAAAGACGTGGTCATTAAGGTGCAGCGGCCGGGTATCTATGAAAAGATGGCGCAGGATGTGAAGCTGCTGCGCAAGGCGGCGGGGATATTTCGCATTGTCTCTCACACAGGCAGTGTGATCGACTTTAACTCGGTGCTGGGTGAGCTGTGGATGGTGGCGCAGCAGGAGATGGACTTCATGCTGGAAGCGGCGCATATCCGCGAATTCGCGGAGTACAACGCGGACGTCGCCTACATCGCGTTTCCGATAGTGGAAGCCGAGCTGACCACGCACAAGGTGCTCGTGATGGAGCTCATCGAGGGCATACAGATCGACGACGCGCAAGCGCTCAAAGAGAGCGGGTACGACGCGAAGGAGATCAGCGAAAAGCTGGCGGCGAACTTCGTTAAGCAGGTGGTGGACGACGGCTTTTTCCACGCCGATCCGCACCCGGGCAATATCCGCATACGCGACGGCAAGATCGTTTGGATCGATCTTGGTATGGTGGGCCGCCTTTCGCCGCGCCATAGGCGGCTGTTTAAGGACGCCATCATGGCGGCGGTAGAAAACGACGTCTATACGCTAAAAGACACGCTGCTGATGCTCGGGCATTGCCGGGGCGAGATTGATCACAACCGGCTGTATTCGGATGTCGGAGATATGCTTGGCAAATACGCCTCGCAGGATCTTGGTAGCTTGGACGCGGGGCAGTTTATCACGGATTTTTTGCGCCTCGCGCAAACGCACAACATCGCGCTGCCGTCCGGCGTGGCAATGCTGGCTCGCGGCATCATGACGATTGAGGGCGTGCTCAGCAAAATCAATCCGGACACAAATTTTCTGCAAATCGTCGGCGGACACCTATCCGGCAGCATTTTCGAAGAGATGGACGTCAAGCACGAGCTGAGGCACGCGGGCCGGGCGCTATTTGCGTTTGGCAAGCGCGCGGCGGATATTCCGGGGCAAATGTCCGATATACTCAAAATGGCGGCCAAGGGGCAGACGAAGCTCAACCTAGAGTTCGTGGGTTCCGAAACTATGTTGTCGCGCTTCGATCGCATTGTGAACCGCATCATCGTGTGTATACTCAACGCGGCGGTAGTCGTCGGCTCCAGCATACTCTGTACCACCAACATGACACCCAAGCTACTCGGTATCCCGCTGCTCGGTGTGCTCGGTTACGGCGCGTCGTTCGTCATGACCGTGTGGCTCATCATTCGCATACTCAAGAAAAGATCAAAGTAACAACTTCATGATAAAAGTTTTATAGAGCAGTTTACAGCTAACTGTCACTCCGAGCTTGTCGAGGAGTCCCATTGAGACTTGACATAGTAACTATGAGAAGTCAACCTTTGGATGCATTGAAGGCACTTCTTCCGGCATGTTAAAAGCACAATAGTGACACAGAGCATAAGCCGTGGGATCCCTCGACAGGCTCGGGATGACAAGCGGCTGTTTGCTCGTTAACACAATGTCATGCTGAGCTTGTCGAAGCACCCCATGATAAGTGCACAAATGTGACATAGAGCATAAAACCATGAGATCCCAATCCATTTCATAGTCGACAGGCTCGGGATGACAGTAAACATGCAAAAAAGGAGCCGCGACATGCGGCTCCTTCCAAGACACTTCCATCAATCAATATTCTTAATATCGCCTCTTGCGGCAAGCTCGCTGACGATCTTGTCATAAAACGCCTTGTCGATCTTGAACTTAAAACGGTATACCAAATATCCAACGATGATGACGATAAGCGGCAACACAAACATCGCGAGCTTCATGATAAGCAGCCCCTCGCTCGTGACATCCGCTGCGGATTCTGCGCGGTTGATACCCGAAATGATCAGCGTGGCAGTCACGATGCCCGTCGCGATGGCGCCGCCGATCTTGTTGATAAGCGGCTGAATGGAGAGAGTGACAGCCTGATTGCGCTTGCCCGACTTCCACTGCCCGTACTCGATGGTATCCGCGAGGAACATGAGCATCAGAAGCTGTATGAACCCTTCGCCGACGAAAATCAGCACGCCCGCAATGCCGATGGGCAACATGTTCATCGGAGAGAAGAAGAACAGCACATAACCCGCGAGCACGAGAACGGTCGCGAAGAAATAGAGCTGTTTGCGCGAAAAGCGCTTGCTGAACAGCGGGAAAACGGCCAGCGCACTCAGCTGAGAGACGCCAAGCACAGCCGCAAACACCGAGTACATTCCCTCGTCGCCAAAGGCGTATTTGAAGAAGTATGCGCCAAAACTCGTGGTAGTCATGTAGCCGATTGTGAATAGTACCATGGAGATGGTGGTAAAAAGCAGCTGGTCGTTCTTGAATATCGCCTTGACCATGCCCTTTATTGTCGTCTTTTCCTCCTCTCTAAAGCTGGTGCGATGCTCTTTGACGCCGAACAGCGTGAAGAGCTGGAACCCCACCATCAGCAGCGCGATCACCAGCGCAAACAAGAACCACGCCTGTTCCATATTGCCCAGCGCATCACCCATGGCATTGGTGATGGGAAGTATGCCCACCACAACGACAAACAGACCGATGTTGGCGCAGATTCTCGCGAACGCGCCGATTTTTTCACGCTCCTTCTGATTCAAAGACAGTGATGGCATCATCGACCAGTAGGCGATGTCGTTTAAGCCGTAGGTTATATCCCAGCTCAGGTAAAAAATCGTAAAGAAAATGATATATCCGACTGAAGAGAGCCCAAGGTCTGTGAACAGCAACACCATAAATACGGCGCTTGTGAGCGCGCCCACCAATATCCATGGCTTGAACTTGCCCCAGCGCGACTTGGTATTGTCCACAATCAGACCCATGATGGGGTCGTTCAGCGCGTCAAAAATTCTCATGAATGTGAGTATACCGCCTGTCCACGCGAGCATCTGATCGGACAGGTTGAGTATCTCGGTTAAAAACCAGATCAAGTACATGCTGATGACGGAATAAAACATGTCGCGCCCGATGGTGCCGAGACCGAAGAAATACTTGTTGCGCTTGTTGGTCATATTCGTTCCTCCGTTTGTTTAATAGAAAACAAATCGCGTTTATTTCTTGTTTCGAGTGTTCGTTTTGTAAGCCGCGTCGCAATATTCGTCGTACATCTCCTGCGTCACGCCGCGTGCCTGAATCATCTTGGTGTAGAACTCACCGCTGCGCTTAACGGTGCGCTGCTGCGTCTTAAAATCCACATGTACAATGCCGAAACGCGCGGTGTAGCCTTCGACCCACTCAAAGTTGTCGGCAAAACACCAGTGGTAATACCTCTCTATGGGCAAGCCGCTTTCGCTGAGCGCTTTGATATGTTCGTATAGGTAGCGGCAGCGGAAGGTGTCCTTTGTGTCACAGGTGCCGTTTTCTGTGATGTATATGGGCAGCTCGGCGAGCTTAAACAGATCGCGCGCATTTTGCACGATGCCTGCGGGGTAAATCTCCCAGCCAAGGTCGTTCACGGGCACATCGTCCATGAAGCCGGTGCCAAAGCCGGACACGGCGGTGCGGCTGTAATAGTTGATCGCGTGAAAATCGCAGAACAGGCCATCGCTCGCGCCTTTAATGCGCCTTAATGGAAAACAGCCCTTGCCTGTCAGAAATGTTTTGGATAGGGACGACTGGAACAGCCGCTCCAAAATGGGTGTGCACATGCGGTGCCAGAGTTTCTTCGGGTTCTTGGGTGCGAACACGCGCATATGGTGCGCGTAGCTCACCTTGGTGTCGTCAAAGCCCATCTCTTTGCGTTGCTTGTGGATCAATGTGTATGCTTTGACGTGGCACTCAGCCATATGCTTGTGTACGCGAAGCGTGAGACTTAAAGACTTTTTGCCGGGCGGCCATATGCCGAAGAAATAGCCGCTCGTTGCGTATACATTCGGTTCGTTGATCGTGATATATTCGCTGACAAGGTTGCCGAACGCCCGCACCACCTTTTTGACAAAACGCAGATAAATGTCCACGCATTTTTTGTTTTTAAATGCGCCCATTTTTTCAAACCAAATCGGATTTGTGAAATGATGAATGGTGAGCAGAGGAGAGATGCCCAGCCTTTTTAACAGCAACAGCTCTTTGCGGTAATGAATGAATTCAGCCTCATCGAAAACGCCGTTATTAGGCTCCAACCGTGCCCATTCAATGCCGAGACGGTAGTGGCGGAGCCCCATATCGTGCATGAGCTGTGCATCCTCTTCATAGCGCTCGTAATGCATTGTCGCGACGGACGGGTCGGCGTTGTCTTTGATATAACCTTTTCTGTACCAGTCGTACCAGCTGTTTTGCTTGTTGCCGCCCTCAATCTGCGTGGCAGCCGATGCCACGCCGAGCTGCATACCCTCCAAAAGCTTAAAAGACGCCATTGCTGTATCTCCTCACGTTTCAGACTGCCAGAAAGTTAAGGACAATCATATCATATACATATGTTAATAATGTACCTGTTTATTAGAAGTGTTAAACATATTAAGCATTCGACAAAAGCCGCCGGATTCCTTGTTTTTGGTTTTGATTGGAATAACAAAAAAGGGAGAAGCGAAATCTTGCTTTCTCCCTATGACTGCTTTATAGTTTGTTGTTATGAAGCCTTTGCGCATTGGCCGCTTTGTGCCGTTTTATCAAATTGTCTCACTTCTTTCGAGGCAAGCTCACCTTTGTATTGTGTTTTCAGCATGATCGGTGTTAATAAGCTGGTCGCGATGACGACGATGATGATGGGCGTCAAAAGATCAGCGCTCATGAGCCCCGCGGACACGCCTTTATCCGCCACAATCAGCGCCACCTCGCCGCGCGCAATCATGCCGGTACCGATGCGCAGTGCATCTTTGCCTGAGAAGCCGCTCATTTTCGCGCCGAGACCACAGCCACCCAATTTGGTAATAACCGCTGCTGCCAGCAATGCTGAAGCGAACAATATCATATGCAGATCAATATGCCCCACTGTCGCTTTAATGCCGATGCTCGCGAAGAATATCGGAGAGAGCAGCAAATATGAGGTGACATCGACCTTTTCTGTCACGTACTCTGAAAGCGTCGAATTGCTAAGAGAAATGTTCGAGATGATAATGCCCGCCATATAAGCACCGGTGATGTCTGCCACGCCAAAAAGCTTCTCCGCGCCGTAGGCCATTATCAGACAGAAAACCAAGCTGTAGATCGGCATGCGCCGTCTTCTTCTGCCATGCTTCTCGCAAATCTTTTTGAACATAAAGTTCGCTCCGAAGCCGACAACGCCCGCGGAAACGAAGAAAAGCAGAATTTTGAGCAGCACCTCAATCACGCTCACGGATGCGTCACCAAAGCTGATCAGCATCGTCAGTATGATAATACCCAGAATATCGTCGATAATGGCTGCACCCAGAATGGCTGTACCAGTCTTCGTTTTGAGCTTGCCCATCTCACGAAGCGCCTCAACCGTGATGCTCACAGAAGTGGCTGTCAGAATCACGCCGATAAATATGTTTTTGAACAATTC
>JAEWQS010000146.1 GCA_023399095.1 Bacillota bacterium | reverse complement strand
AAGCATCTAAGCGTGAAGCCCCCCCTAAGATAAGATCTCCTTATAGACCCCTTGCAGACGACAAGGTTGATAGGCTGGAGGTGGAAGTGCAGCAATGCATGCAGCTGACCAGTACTAATCGGTCGATAGCTTGATTTCATCACAATGAAAAATGATGATCGGCTCAACCTAAGACGTTTCTTACATTCTGCGGTTTTCAATGTGCTCTTTAGGCACACGGCACAACATGTAGGGAACGGATAAATCCGTTCCGTGCAAGGACCGTTTGCTAAATGGACACATGACAATTAAATAAGTTTAACAATTTCCGGTGGCGATAGCTAAGGGGATCCACCTGTTCCCATCTCGAACACAGAAGTTAAGCCCTTATACGCCGATAGTACTTGGCTGGTTACGGCCTGGGAGGGTAGGTAGCTGCCGGATTCAATTTTCCTCAGTAGCTCAGCGGTAGAGCATCCGGCTGTTAACCGGAGGGCCGTTGGTTCAAACCCAACCTGGGGAGCCACAAGCTCAAGGCTTATACCTTGGGCTTTTTTTGTATATAGAATAGTCACCATTAATATTATTCGTCTAATATAACTTAGTAAATATTGACAAAGTTTAGAGCAATAATGTAATGTTAAAAATATAAATAATAACAAGAAGTTAGGTGCATTCCATATTCATTCATTTTGTACATATAGGTTAAACAGCTTCGATTGATTGAATGCATTTGGGAAAGATCACAAATGATTGCGAATGTATGATGTGACATCAAACTGAATCCCATATGGCTAGTTTAGAGCTATAAAGATAATTGAAAATAGGAGCGAATCGTAATGAGTAGGATTTTCTAAAAAGGAAAAAAGATTCTGTCAATTGCCATGACAGTGGTTTTGGTCCTGGGTGTATTTTCAGCCACGGCCTTGGCTGCGGATAACCCGCCCAAATCGGCTGACAGCTATGACAAAGCGATCGCGAAGTACGAGAAAATTTTGAATGAATTTGAAGACGTACATTCGTCATCTTTTGAAAAAGAATTATATGAAACGGAAGATAATGATGATTTTTCTGCAGCAAATGCGATAAATAACAGTTATGCCGGTATCCCGGTATATTCTGTATTGGGGCAGATTGACGGCGATAGCTATGATGTTGATACATATAAGTTCTCTGTGACGGCATCTGGCACTTTTTATATATTGGGCTTCTGGTTCGATGAGTTGTATGATCAAGGCTTGGAAACTGAATTGATGTTAGAATTATATGATTCAAAGCATAGAACAATATCTTCTGCATAGTATTATATGTTTGATGACGAAACTGACGTTCGGGTATTATTAAAAGATTTGTCATCAGGAACATATGACTTAAAAGTATTTCTTAATTCACATTCTAGTATGTTTGTTGGTGAAGAATATTGTTTGTTAATGGATTAATATACAGATTCCCCATCAGTCAACCATCAGAGCCATGTGCAGAATCTCGGCTGGCAGGATTGGCGCAGCAATGGCGGCGCATCAGGTGCGAGCGGGCAATCGCTGCGTCTGGAAGCCATGCGGATTTATCTAGACAGCGACGTCATCGAATACCAAACACACGTGCAAAACATCGGCTGGCAAGATTGGGTGCGCGATGGTAATATGACGGGAACGAGCGGGAAATCACTAAGGCCTCGAAGCTATTGATATCCGGCTGACCGACGACATGGCTTCAAGGTATGATATTTACTACCGAGTACATGCGCAGAATGTCGGCTGGATGGGCTGGGCAAAGAACGGTCAGTCCGCAAGCACAGCCGGTTTCTCGTATCGGCTTGAGGCGATACAGATCGTGCTGGTCGAAAAAGGCGATGCCGCGCCGGGGAGTACGGCAAACGCATTCATGCAAAAATAAACAAAACAAGGGACTGACAATCGCTGGTCTTTTGTTTTGTGCTTTGGTGTGTTGAGGATGCCAAAGTATCCAAAACAATAAACCACGCGTAAAATGGGTGCCCGCATGAGATGGTTTTTCTATGAATTGCCACGATTACGACAAACTATCATCATAATTGAAATTATTTTACGAGGAAAACGGCACCATTAATAGTATCCATCTATTATAACTTATTAAATATTGACAAGTCTATGAAAAATAAGGTATTGTAAAAAATAACAAAATAATATTAGATTTACTAGAACATATTCGCACCAAATATCTGCATTATGGGCAAAGCCGCCTCCTTTGATTGAAGATGGCAGTTTGTTTGGAAGAAATCATAAGTGATTGCGCTAATGTATCTTGCGACATCAGACAGAATCTCGTATGGCTTATTTTAGAGCTATAAAGATAAATAAACATAGGAGCGAAACGTAATGAGTAGGATTTTCAAAAGAGGAAAAAAGATTCTGTTAATGGTGATGACCATTGTTCTGATGGTGAGTGTTTTTTCTGTATCGGCACTGGCTGCGGATAAGCCACAGGAATCGGCTGCCAGTGAATCGCCGACAAGTTATCGAGATGTACTGAAAGAAGAACAGTCTTCAATTGAAAACGCGAACACAGTCAATTCAGCTTCAATGAATGAACAGCTTTCAAATGCCAAAGATTCAATAAACAAGACGAGTGCGACGTCGTCAATCCCGGTTCAAGAATTTTACGAGACGGAAGATAATGATCGTTTTTTCACTGAAGATGTCATTAATAACAGTTATGCCGGTGTCCCGACATATGCTATTCATGGGCAGATCAATGACGATTATGAAGATGCGGATGGATATCAATTTTCCGTGACCACGCCGGGTACAGTCGCGATAGCGGGAGTATGGGATGGTGATCTCGCCGGTCAGGGTCTTGAAACTGAAATGTATATTGGACTGTATAATGCGTCACACAATCAAATAGCTTCCGCGACTGCTTATATCGATGACGATGGAACGGCAATTCGGGGACTAACCAGATACTTAACCGTTGGCACATACTACTTTGCAGTTATGCTATATGATGATGCATATCCTAATACGTTTGTAGGTAAAGATTACCTTCTTGCGTTAGGTTATGCGCCGTCGTCTCCGTCGGTCAGCTATCAGAGCCATGTGGAAAGCATCGGCTGGCAGGACTGGTATAGCAATGGTGGGACATCAGGAACAAGCGGGAGGGCCTTGCGCCTGGAAGCCATGCGGCTATCCCTCGGGGATGATGTGGACGGCATCGAATACCAGACCCACGTTCAGAATATTGGCTGGCAGGATTGGGTAGCCGACGGCGCATTAAGCGGAACATCGGGGCAGTCCTTGCGGCTGGAAGCGATCAAGATTCGGTTAACGGGAGCAATAGCCAATCAATATGATATCTATTATCGCGTTCACGCCCAAAATGTCGGATGGATGGGCTGGGCGAAAAACGGCGCAGCCTCGGGAACAGCGGGTTACAGTTATCGTCTGGAAGCCATCGAGATTAAGCTGGTTCGCAAAGGTGGAGCGGCACCGGGAACGACGGCAATGCCTTTCAAGAGCGCAAATCCGATTGATCAGCCGGATGAACCTGCCCCGGAAGTGAATGTGCCTGCCACAGAACATGCTGTAAGATACCAGACGCATGTGCAGGATGTGGGCTGGCAGGGCTGGAAGCGCAACGGCGAAATGGCTGGTACGAGCGGAAAATCGCTGCGTCTTGAGGGTATGTACCTTCAAATTGAAGGAGTTGGCAATGCGATTGAATATCGTACCCATGTGCAAAACATCGGCTGGCAAGATTGGGTGCGCGATGGCGCAATGACGGGGACAAGCGGCAGAGCTTTAAGGCTCGAAGCGATCGATATCCGGCTCACCGGCGACATGGCCTCAAGGTATGATATCTATTATCGTGTTCATGCCCAAAATGTCGGATGGATGGGCTGGGCGAAGAACGGTGAGTCCGCAGGCACGGCCGGTTTCTCGTATCGGCTTGAAGGGATACAGGTCGTATTGGTGGATAAAGGCGGTGCGGCACCGGGAAGCACGGCAAACGCCTTCATACAGAAATAATGAGATCACAAGAGGGGCTGGCATTTGTCAGCCCCTTTTCAATTTATACTAAATAATATCGGGTATCCGAAAAACTTGGTTGAAACCCGAGTCTCTTGTTTGAACAGCGAATGGGATAGATTGCTCAAAATGTGGTAGAAAACTGTTCTTATCAATAATCAGCACCTTGGTAGAAACGTTCCTACTTATAAACCGGAATCAATAAAAGGTCATATTTTTACAGAATCATTTGGTGACAAATAAGTGTATAATAAAAAAGTATCCAAGAGGATACCTTTTTTAGCCCATCCCCCTGGTATCGGTTGACAGACCGTTGTAACCAGTTAATGTTGAATAAGAACATTATAAGAAATGAACAATGATATTCTATAATAAAATAACTAAATATTCAATTAAAAGCTAAGGTCATTAAGAAAAAAATCGCCTATCTCTCTCCTCGGTTCAATAAATTCTTATGGACAAAGGAGCGGAAGATTATTTAAGCTATTTATCGCTACCGCATTTTGGGCATGGATGGAGTTGGTCTGCGCTCGGCGTTGTAGTATGATAGCAATACGCACACACATACGTTTTTATGGGTAATTTTGGCACGCCCGGATGGATTTTCTTTTCTCATCATGTTCTTTGCCATGAATATCTTTATAAGTTGCCATAGAAAAATACCCCTTTCAATATGATATAAGAAGTATGGTTTATCCTCAACAAAATACAACACTATATCCAATAATATGTAGCAAAACTTAATTCGTTATAAAGAAAAAACCGTCAGTACCACCTGAACGGTTTTTAATTGAATTGATTAAGAATAATTCACTACAAAGCTCATAATTGCCGTTACGGCTTTGTCTGATTTCGCTTCTGCCATAAGACGAAATTGTACGGTTGTTTTCGTAGTCAGCCGTTAAACCTAAAAATTATTATACTACATCACATATTCTTCGCCAAGGGTTTATAAAGACGCACTTGACAAGAAAGTAAAAACTACCATGATACTGCTCTTGCTAATAATAGTACCGTAACAAACGGATTTTTCCTCAAAAATTGGTTGATAGTTTTATTTTCATATTGTATATTAATAGTATATTGTGTCAGTATTTAAGGAGAATCAACTATGGCAACAGAACGAAAGTCGAGTTTTGATTATGCAAATGAAATATGGAACATCGCTGACTATGTGAGGGATGTTATAAATCGCAAGGATTACAACAAGCTCGTACTTCCTTTCGCTCTACTCAGAAGGCTTGAATGTGCTCTGGAACCCACCCGTGATACAGTTTTTAAGGCTCTCGAAGAAAATGAAGCCAAATGGGGCAGAGATAACGACAGCTATTGCCAGTATTCCGGCAAACCTTTCTATAATCTCAGCAAGTTCCGTCTGAACAATCTCGGTTCCGACGATACTCTCGAAGCGTTAAAGTCATATATCAGCAGTTTCAGCCTTAACGCCCGTGAAATTCTTGAAAAGTTCGGTCTTGAAGAAATCTGCAAGAAGCTCAATGACCGTGGGATGCTCTACGAGGTCTGCAAGAAGTTCGCAGCCTTTGATTTCGGCTCTGACAATATTTCTGACCGTGAAATGTCCGATATCTATGAGCATCTGATTGAGCGTTTCGGCGAAGCGATTGCTGAAGACGCAGAAGATTTTATGACCCCTCGTGATATTGTAAGACTTGCAGTCAATATAATTTTTGCAGAGGATAAAGAACTTCTCGGCAGCGAAGAAGGCGTTGTCAGAACACTGTACGACCCCACAATGGGTACAGGAGGCTTTATCACTGATGCGTTAGACCTGCTTGATGAATGGAGTAAAGAAAAGAAGATGGTTGCTCCCGCTGTTATCGTTCCATACGGTCAGGAGTGCGAAAACGAGTCTTGGGCAATGGGTAAGTCAAATCTCTTAATCCGTAATATTGCCAATGCCGATAAAGATGAATACGATGCTACAAAAGACCTTTCTGCTCATATTGTCCTTGATGATACACTTACCGACGATGCCTTTTCGGATGATAAATTTGACTATATCTTATCTAATCCGCCATATGGCAAAAAGTGGGAAAAACAACAAGCTTCAGTTCTTGAAGAAGCAAAGCTCGGCTTTGCAGGCAGATTTGGAGCAGGTCTTCCTTCTATCAATGACGGCTCTATGCTCTTCTTGCAGCATGTAGTAAGCAAAATGAAAGACCCCGCAGAGGGAAAAAGTAAAGTTGGCATTGTACTTTCAGCATCCCCTTTGTTTGTTGGTTGCGCTGGTTCTGGACCTTCCAATGTTCGTAGATGGCTCTTCGAAAAAGATTATATTGACTGTATCGTAAAACTTCCCTCAGAAACTTTTTTCCGCACCGGCATTTCGACATATCTGTGGGTATTAACAAATCAGAAACCCAAAAATAGGCAGGGGATGATACAGCTCATAGATGCGTCAGCTCTTAAAACAAAGCTCCAGAAGAGCCAAGGAAACAAACGATACAAAATATCCGAGGATGATATCGCATGGATAGTTAAAACCTATCTTGACGGACACGACCACGGCAATAGCGTTCTCGTCCCCTATACAGACTTTATGTACAGGCAGGTTACAACCCGCAGACCCCTTCGTATGCGAATCCATGTGACTGACGAAGGCATAGAAAAGCTTATGAGCGTATCTGAAGTCATAAAGCTTACCGAAGGCAACAAAGATATACTCATACACGATGTTTCAAAGCATATCGGCTTAGAGATGCCTTATTCTTGGGCCGGTGAGTTTGCAAAAAATGTGCGTATATCTATGGACAAACCAAATGTACAGTCAGCACAGCTTAAAAAGGCAATTATCGACTGTATGGGTATTAAGGATAGCAACTATGAACCTGCCATAAATAAAAACGGCAGTATTGTTGTGGATTCTGACCTAAACGATACGGAAGATGTTCCTCTCGGTCAAGATTTTGACACATATATGAAGGCTGAGGTTTTACCCTTTGCACCTGATGCGTACATAGATGAAACCGTAATAGACAAAGGCTCTCTTGCAGATGGTAAGGTAGGCGTTGTTGGAACCAACATATCCTTCAACAAGTATTTTTATCACTACGAGGAACCAAGAAATCCTAAAGAAATTGCATCTGAGATTCTGAACCTTGAATCCGGTCTCGAAGCTTTTATGGAGGATTTTCTCAAATGATTGCCATGAAAGACAGTGGAATACAGTGGTATGGAGAAATACCAGCTGATTGGGATGTCAAGAGAATGAAATTCACTATTTCTGATTACAAATCAGGACCTTTTGGAAGTTCTTTGATTACATCAAAGCTTCTGGAAGACGGAGATGTTCTCGTATATACACCCGAGCATGTTGCCAAGAAAAGTGATTTTGTTGATGTTAACTTATATCTCCCAAGTGAGCGTATAGAAGAAATGTCCCAGTTTCGAGTAAATAAAGGGGATGTAGTGTTTCCGATAGTCGGGACTCTCGGGCGAGCTATGATTATTACTGAGGATATGACCGATGGTATTATCAATCAGCGGCTTGCAAAATTCCGCATAAGAGAAAATGAATTTACAGAGAGATTTTTTATGTGGTTTTACTCTCAAGGACCGTCTTGCTTTGCATACATAGATAGTCAATCTCACGGTGTTGCAATTATGAACATCACAAAAAAGATGTTAAGCGATATGCCCGTTCTCATTCCTCCTATTATGGAGCAGGAAGCTATTTCTGATTACCTTGATGATAAGTGTGGCAAGATAGACGAAGCTATTTCCCGTCACAATGCCATTATTGAAAAACTCGAAGAATATCGCAAATCTGTCGTTACACAGGCTGTTACCAAGGGACTTAACCCCGATGAAAAAATGAAAGACAGCGGAGTTAAATGGGTAGGAAATATCAACTGTAACTACACCATGACTCCAATTAAATACTTATTTGAACATGGCCAGGGCCGCTTAAAAGTTGGCCCTTATGGAAGCAGTATGAAGGGTAAAACAAAAAAGTCCGGACCTTACAAAGTGTACAACCAAGCACACCTTATTAGTGGAGACTTTTCGCTTAACCGTCATTTTATATCTGCGGAAGATTTTGAAGAACTGTCTGCATATGAGATTCTTCCCGGAGATATTTTATTCTCTGTGATGGGAACTGTAGGTAAATGCAAGTTTATGCCAGTAGGCTTTCCCCGAGGAATCATGGACTCTCATTTAATGAAGGCTCGCCTTAACAAAAAAATTATACCTGAATTTTTTGAATATGTGTATGATAAAGACCACAGTTCTGTGATTATTTCTCAAATGCTTGAGGCAACAAATGGAAGTATCATGGATGGGCTTAATTCTGAAATTGTTAAAACGATGCTCATTCCGTTGCCTTCTATTGAGGAACAGCACGAAATTGTAAAATATCTTAACGGAAAGTGCTCAAAAATAGACGAAGCTATTTCCAGACAGAACGTAGTTATTGCAAAGCTTGAAGAATATAAAAAGTCCATCATATATGCTGCTGTAACAGGCAAAATTGACTGTAGAAAGGAAGAAAGCTAATGGGTCAAGATAATATCCATGTTGAAAAGAATTTCGAGAAGTACATCTCGAAAAAGCTCGCTTCTCTTGAAAGCTGTGAGGGTTGGAGGGTCAGCCCTGATGATACGGGCTTTGACCCTGATACTGCTCTATACATGCCCGATTTTATTGAGTACCTTTCGGGGGTATCTCCTGATAAAGCAAAGAAAATGAAGGAGAACTTTGGGGTTAATTGGGAAAGCAATCTCCGGATTGCGCTTGTTAAATCTCTTGAAAACGAAGGTACCGTTATGACGCTTCGCAACGGATTTCCAATAGCTGGTTATCAGACCATCGACTGTTCTGGGCATTACCCCGAGGACCCCCGCCTCGACAGACCGAAGCTCCTTTACGAGAAGAACATTCTTCGCGTTATGCATCAAGTACATTACCAGACCGCAGGCAGCAAGTCATTAGACTTCGTGTTCTTTATAAATGGCATTCCTGTTGCTACAGCAGAGGTTAAGACCGAGTTCACACAGACTGTTCAGGATGCTATCGAGGAGTACCAGAAAGAGCGAAAGCCTATCGAGCCGGGTACAAAAAGAAAGAACTACTTGCTTATGTACAAGCGCGGTGCAGTAGTTCATTTCGCAATCTCTGAAGACGAGATTTATATGTGTACTAATCTCGAAGGAAACAAGCCTCTATTCCTTCCCTTCAATCAGGGCAACAACGGTCATGCGGGAAATCCCCCGCAGGGACCGGATTCTGACGAGTACCCAACAGGCTACTTCTGGAACAGTATCTGCAAGAAGGAAAACTGGGTCAAGATATTTCACAACTTTATTTTTGAGAAGTCCGAGAAGAAAGAGGATATTACAGGCCGAGTAAAGACTATAAATACACAGCTCTTCCCTCGTTATCACCAGTGGAGCTGTGTTACCAGAGTAATTGATGATGTAAAGGAAAAAGGCGTAGGTCAGAGATATCTTATCGAGCATTCCGCAGGCTCCGGCAAGACGGAGACAATCTCTTGGATTGCTCATGACCTTATTCGTCTTGCTGACGAGAACGGCGAAAAGGTCTTTTCGAGCGTTATTGTTGTAACCGACAGAGTTGGACTCGACACCAACATCAAAAAAACCATTAAGCAACTAAAAAAGACTGCCGGGGTCGTTGCTATGATTGGTGGCGACGACGAAAAGAAGTCCTCAAAATCCAAAAATACAGAACTTTTTAAGGCTCTTAAAGAGAAGCGTGATATCATTGTCGTAACGCTTCAGACCTTCCCCTACGCTCTTGATATTGTAGCAAAAGAAAAGTGCCTTGAAGGGACTAATTTTGCCGTTCTTATCGACGAGGCTCACAGTTCGCAGGGTGGTTCTTATGCAGGCACTATGAACGAAGCTTTAAAGCTTGCAGCAGCAAAGAAAAAGAAGTCTCAGGAAGGCTTTGATGCTGACGATGTAACCGATGAAGATGCAATCAACGCTTTCTTTGAGATGGTTCAGTCCAATCGCACGATGCCCGAAAATGTCTCCTTCTTTGCGTTTACCGCAACCCCGAAGGCTGAGACAAAGACTTTATTCGGAAGGCTCGGAGACACAGTTGACCCCGCCACAGATAAGGCTATTCCTGAATCTTTCGGCCTTTACCCCATGAGGCAGGCCATTGAAGAAGGATTTATACTTGATGTTCTCCCCGGCTATATGCACTACCATACCGCTTACAGGCTACGTGAGGACATCGTTACAGATAAACTTGTCGATGAGAGCGTTGCTCTTAGGACAATTGCCCGTTGGAAGGCGCTGCATCCGACAAATGTTACAAGCAAGGCAGAGTTTATCATAGAGCATTTCGTCAAGAATGTTTCCACCATGCTTGACGGGCAGGCAAAGGCAATGATTGTAACCTCTGGTCGTCCTGCTGTCGTAAGATACAAATATGCCATTGATGCTTACCTAAAAAAGCATCCCGAATACGATAGAAGCAAGATTGCCGCACACCTTCAATTTAAGGTTCCGGGTGAGCCTCTTGTGGCTTTCTCTGAAAAGGTAAATGGCTCCAAGTGCATTATGCCCGAGGATGAATACCTTGAAGACAACCCATTTGCAATTATAGATAAGGATTTCGACTACACCGAAAAGAACATAAATAATCTCGGATATCAAAGCGTCGAAAACGCTTTTGATACTTCGCTTAACAGACTTCTTATCGTTGCAAACAAGTTCCAGACAGGCTTCAATCAACCCAAGCTTTGTGCTATGTACATTGACAAGTCCATTAGCAACGACATCGAGATTGTACAGACCTATTCCCGCCTTAACAGAACACACACAGGTAAGGACAGAGTTTATATCATAGATTTCGTAAACAAGCCCGAGAAAGTGTTTAGAGCCTTTAAGACCTATGATAAGGGTGCTATTATGGAAAAGCCACAGAACCTTGAAATCGTGTACGATATCAAGAAGAAGTTGGATGTGTCCGACACTTATACCAACAGTGAGTATGAAGAGTACAAAAATGCCCGTTATCAGTCTATCGTTGCTCTTGAAGAAGATAAGGATGTTTACAGACAGAGACTCTACAAGTCTGTAGCTGCACCTGCCGATAGATGGCTGTCCGCTTACAAAAGTCAGCAGAACGCCTATTTCACTTGGAAGAAGCTCTCCAAGGAGACCGAAAAATCCGGTGATAAGGAGCTAATAAAGCAGGTAAAAGAACGGCTTGACGAGATAGGTAAGGATATGGATGACCTTATGGACTTCCGTAAGAGGCTCCAGAAATACTGCTCCGCTTACACCTATATCTCGCAGATTATTGACTTTGGAGACCCTGACCTTGAAATCTTCTACGGATTCGCCAAACTGCTTAATCACAGGATTTCCGGCACAACCTTGGACGAAATTGACATGAAGAACCTTGTGCTTGAGAAGTATAGCATTAACAAGGCTGATATCATCGGCGTAGATGAAAAAGGCGTTAATCCGCTTCGCCCCATGAGAGCAAACAGCAAGGCTAAGAGTTCCAAACAGGAATCTCTGAAAGAGCTGATTATCCGCATTAACGAGATTTGGGGCAGCGAAGTATCCCCCATCACAGGAGCAAGAACCATCAACGCTATTGCGGATTATGTTGCATCTGATGATGTCAGCAGAATCCAGATTAGAAATAGTAGTAATTCCAAGGATGCTATTATTGCAGACGGAAGACTCGACAACATCATCAAGCTCGCAGCGATTTCGCTGAAAAACAATGATTTCACAGAGCTTTCTGAAAAGATTCTATCTGACCCGCAGGCGCTTAAACCGCTTGCAACCATTATTTATGACCTTGTTGATACCAAACACCGTCTGGACATTACCGAGCTTAGTGATTACCTTGAAAAGCGTTAACTAAGGCTTGGGAGAGGAGAACACAGTTGATAAACGCAGTAACAGTAAAAGAACTATTAGGGATAGGCGACTGTGAAATCGACAAAACGGAAGAGGCTTACGACAAAAAAGACCATAAATTAAAGATAATTCATATGCACTACATAGGTGATATGCCCGATACCTGCCATATATGCGGAGAGCCCTTCTACAAACACGGAAAGAGAACAATCAACTTTGAAGATACGCCGATTGGAGGGGTAAGAACCACATTCAGAATCACAGTGCCAAGACGGCATTGTATGAAGTGTGGGACTACATATCAGCCATATATAGATGGCACATATTCAAACACTCAGTCCTTGGGAAGTCACATGATAACGCAAAGAGCCTTTAATACCATTGCTCAAAAGGCTGTGCGTAATACATTTCAATCCGTTGCTGCTGATTACAACCTATCAGCAAATACGATAAAAAACATATTTACGACTTTCGTTGCCGAACACAAAGATGCTCTCAGCTTCGAAACCCCAACCATTATGGGGCTTGATGAAATAAAGATTAAGAAAATTGGTATCGTTACTGTTGTTACCGATATTGAACATAGAACCCTATATGATATGTTTCTTGGAAGAACCAAAGAAGACCTTACGCGGTATTTTTCAAAGATGTCTGGCCGAGAAAATGTCAAGTATATCTGCTCGGATATGTATGGTCCTTTTATGACTGCTGGAGAGCCGTTTTTTCCTGATGCCACATGGATTATCGACCACTTTCATGTTGTAGGTAAAGCAAATGAGGCCATCGATGATATACGCAGAACAATACAAGGCAATATGACAAAATGCATGCGCATATCCACTAAAAGGGGTCTGGCATACACCCTAAAGACCAGAGCAAAAGACCTTGATACCGAAGAAGGCCAAAAGATAGCTCTTTGCAGGAAGACTCCCGGCTACGAACCTTTGGCGATTGCTTTTGACCTAAAAGAAGATTTCTTTGGTATCTATGAAAACAACAATACCTCTATGGATAACGCTCGCAAAGAATATGCCAAGTGGGAAAATACTATCCCAGCCGACCCTATATACGACAAGTTCAGGGAAATAGCCAAGATGGTTGTCAACCATGAAAATGAGATTTTTAATTACTGGAGCGCGCCTTATGCTATTACCAACGCTTTCACAGAGTGTTCCAACCGCCTTATAAGAGAAGACAACCTTAAAGGTCGTGGTTACTCGTTCGATGTTTTGAGAGCAAGGTCTCTTTTTCGAGGCGTGAATCTGGAAGCCCTGCTTGATGGCAAATACACCATTGGACCACAACTCGAAGAGAAAGCCCCAAACTTTATATTTGAAGCCCAATCTGACGATGAAGATGATTAGAAAAAGCCCTTCACAGTGTCTGTGAGGGCTTTCCCATTAGTTCAAAAGCTTATTTCCTACCAAGTTTTGAGCTATCTATCCATGGCGCTTAGTACAATAAATTAATTAATTTCTACCAAGGGGTGTTTACTCTTTTAGGTTTCATCAAATTACTTTTCTACCAGAAATTTCGGATACCCATAATATCACAGACAGTTTATAAATATCGTTACTGTTAACTACAAATATATTGACAAAACTTGCTGCGGTGATGTATTGTTAAACATGACAAAATTCTGTTAATGCAATCAGGTCGCGAAGCCTAAAAGCTAAAGCGTAGTATGTGGTGGTTTAGCTGTCTCTTTGTTTGATGGCGGCCATTTGTTTTTTAAAGAGAAATACCAGTAAATAATGATCTAATAAGTCATTGAGGTGCCATGCGGTATGTTTGCGGCTGAATGTGGTGATTAATACTAATTAGGAGCAATAACAATGAATTGGATGCTTAAAAAGAAAAAAAAGATTCTGCTACTGGCAATGACAATGATTATGATGATGAGTGTTTTTTCACCCATAGCACTGGCTGCGGATGAATCACCTGAAACAGCAGCCAGCTCTGAACAAGCGCCTGCTGAATATGAAACATTATTAAACACGATAGTGGAAAAGCAGCCTTCATCAATTGAGAAAAAAGAGGACAAGGCTTACACAGAATCGGTTCATGCTCAGTTATCAAACACAGAATCGGTTCTTGGAAAAGCAGCGGTGCAAACGCAGGATTTCAGTGAAACCGAATTAAACAATGATTTTTCAACTGCAAATGTCATAAATAATAGTTACGCTGGTACACCGCAATATAATGTAAATGGACAGATCAATGACAACTATCAGGATGTGGATGTATATCGTTTTTCCATAACCGCACCGGGCACAGTCACAGTGCTTGGACAATGGATTGAAAAATTTGCTGGTCTCAGATGGGAAGATGAGTTGCTGATTGGTCTTTTTGATTCGTCACACAGAATAGTAGCCGCGGCGGGTCATAACATGTTAAGCAATGGATCGACGGCCCGGGCATTATTCGCCGATTTATCGGCCGGAACATACTATATAGCAGTTATACAAGGTGACGCTTATAAAAGCTTGTTTGTTGGTGAAAAGTATAGCTTTGTACTGGATTTCAGACCCGCCTCAGATTCCCCGTCGGTCATCTATCAGAGCCATGTGGAGAGCATCGGCTGGCAGGATTGGAGAATAAACGGTTGGATGTCAGGAACGAGCGGACGATCCTTGCGATTGGAAGCCATGCAGATCCGCTTAAAGAACGCGAATGGCGGCATCGAATATCAAACACATGTGCAGAACATTGGCTGGATGGACTGGGTATCAAACGGGGCGCCGAGCGGGACATCGGGAAGGTCTCTGCGGCTGGAAGCGATCAAGATCCGGCTGACAGGAGCGGTCGCTAACCAGTATGATGTCTATTACCGCGTTCACGCTCAAAATGTCGGCTGGATGGGCTGGGCGAAAAATGGTGAAGCATCAGGCACTGCGGGTTACAGTTACCGTCTAGAAGGCATTGAAGTCCAATTGGTTGCCAAAGGTGCCACGGCGCCGGGCTCCACTGCCAGAGCCTTCGTCAAGCCAATTAGGGTCAATTATCAAAGCCATGTGCAGAACGTCGGCTGGCAAGGCTGGAAAAGTAACGGCGAGACATCCGGAACAAGCGGACAGTCCTTGCGGCTTGAAGGCATGAACATCAAATTGGAAGGCATTGATGGCGGCATTGAGTATCGGACACATGTTCAGAATATTGGCTGGATGGATTGGGTCGCAAACGGCAAGATGAGCGGCACCTCCGGGCGGTCTTTGCGTCTGGAAGCCATCAACATACGCCTGACAGGCAACGCGGCGAACAAGTATGATATCTATTACCGCGTCCATGCTCAAAATTTGGGTTGGATGGACTGGGCGAAAAATGGTGACGCCGCGGGTACCGCCGGGTTCAGTTACCGCTTGGAAGCCATACAGATTCGGCTGGTGGACAAAGGCGGCGCAGCACCGGGAACCACGGAGAACGCGTTTATACAAAAATAAACCAAATCAGAAAGTCTCTAAAGAGCATTGGTATGTATATCGATGCTCTTTTTTTGCGTTTTTTTCAAGATGCCATCCACATATACATAATTAACGTTTCTTATACAGGATGGATGCGGATGAAAAGAAGTTTTATCAAGAATACATTCATTTTAACACTGACCTCGCAGCTGCTAAGGGTTATTGGCATTTTTCTGATGGCCTATATGTCGGGGAAAATCGGCGCGGAGGGCGTCGGACTCTATCAGCTCATTGTATCCATCTACATGCTCGCGGCCACATTTGCGTCTTCGGGCATCGGCATCGCTGTGTCCAGGCTCACGGCGGAAGCTGTGGGCAAAAGCGGCGGCAGTTCAACAT
>JAEWQS010000145.1 GCA_023399095.1 Bacillota bacterium | reverse complement strand
TGGGCGCTGATGTATGCGGATTCTCTCACATCGACCGATTTGGAGAAGCACCGAAAGGCTTTCATCCCATAGATATTTATGAAGGCTGCCGGTCGATTATCGTCTTTGGGGTATCCCTTCCCAAAGGATTATATAGCGTTCCGTCAAGATTGGTCTATGGTCATTTCAATAATGCGGCATGCCCGGAGGTGGATCGAATCGCGTTGTTTGGCGCCAAGTTTATCGAAAACAACTTTGGCCGCACTGCTGCTCCCCTGCCCTGCGACTGCCCGTATGAATACTGGGATGTTGATAAAACCGAAGGACGCGGCCTTATATCCATGAAGCATGCCGCGGCAAATGCAGGCCTTGGCACACTCGGCAAAAGTACGCTGCTGCTCAACCCGGATTATGGCAACACCCTTATCATAGGCGCGATACTGACAGATTTGGAACTCGAATCTGGTCCATTGGCCGAGAGCATCTGCATTGAAGACTGTACGCTTTGCATCGAGCATTGTCCCGTTATTGCTCTGGATGGCATGCATGCCAATCAAAAGAGATGCAGAGCAAACACCTACTGCCAAACCACACGCGGATTCGGTACGGTGGATTGCAACACATGCCGGACGGTATGCCCAATGCGATTTGGTATCAAAGGATAGCAATGCGTCCTGATGTGTTTCAAGAACACCGGCCGGTTTAATGACAGTGATTGGTACTTGTACGAGGCTTTCGATGCCTGTATGGTATTCATAGTGACGGATTACCTACGAGGAGGCAAACCATGCATATAAAAAGAATCGAGAGGCGGGAAGACATCCCGGCAATACTTCAAGGCACGCCCGTCGAGGAATTGATTCTTTATCAGAACTTCACTGAGCCGCATAAGGAATATGCCTCTGCTGAGCTGCTGATCGGCATGTGCATGGATAACCGCAAGCAGCTTAAAATCCCCGAAAATTTCGCCTATATCATCCGCACAGGCGGTGCAAATCTGCGTTATAGCGAGTTCAAGGTCTCTTATGCCATCGCCGTCGGCAAGGTAGACTATATCGTGCTTATCGCGCACGATCAGTGCGGCATGGTCAATCTCGCGTCCAAAATGCAGCCGTTTATCGAGGGCTTAAGCCGCCTTGAGAACTGGGACGCGGAAAAAGCCAAGGATCACTTCTTGAACTACGCCCCTATCTATGAGATCGAGAACGAAACAGAATTTGTGCTTATGGAAAGCAAACGACTTTCCGCAAAGTATAAGGGCATCACAGTGGTACCGCTTTACTACACGCTGGACGATAATAAACTCAGTCTGATTGAAGAATGAAGAAACCAAAAAAGAAACAGGCTGTGCCAGCACCTTGACAAAGCATCTTGCATAATATAACATATCAAGTATCTCTTTGCACTGCAGACATTCAAACCGCCCCACTGACACATATGTCGGCGGGACACGAAAAAAGAATGGACGTTTCAACAGTACAAACTGAGCAGGCGATGAACCATTTGGTTCGTGGGGCCGGGCCGCGACATCTGCGGCAGCAGATCACGTCATGAGCGTATCTGTGGGACAGTGTATGTTATCCACGGGTGCGTTTTTTATTTTCCTGTATTGCCCGGGAACATGCAGCGTTGACAAAAGTGCCATAGAGCTATCTTACAGAATTTGTGGAGGTAACTTTTATGGAACATCAGAAGAAAACCAACATGCAGCTTGCAATGCGTGTGTCGGCGGTGAGCATCATCGGCAACGTCGTACTCAGCGCCTTCAAGCTCTTCGCGGGTATTATCGCCAATTCCGGAGCCATGATCTCCGACGCGGTCCACTCGCTCTCAGATGTTTTCAGCACATTTATCGTGATCATCGGTGTCAAGCTTTCGGGCAAGGAATCCGACGACAAGCACCAATACGGACATGAGCGCATCGAATGCGTGGCCGCGATATTGTTGGCTGTGATGCTGGCGGTCACAGGCATCGGCATTGGTTACAGCGGCATCATGAAAATCATCGATGGTGTCGGCGAGCCCATAATTCCCGGAACGCTCGCGCTGATTGCGGCGATTGTATCAATTACCGTCAAGGAAGCGATGTTCTGGTATACACGAGGTGCCGCGAAAAAAATCAACTCGGGTGCGCTGATGGCTGATGCCTGGCATCACCGCTCGGACGCGCTTTCCTCCGTGGGCAGCTTTGTGGGCATACTCGGCGCAAGGCTGGGGCTGCCTGTGCTCGATCCCATCGCAAGCGTCGTGATTTGCCTGTTTATCCTCAAGGCCGCTTATGATATATTCAAGGACGCCATTCGCAAAATGACAGACGAAGCATGCGACGACGCTGTGGTA
The DNA here is from genome assembly GCA_023399095.1 of Bacillota bacterium. Classification (GTDB taxonomy): domain Bacteria; phylum Bacillota; class Clostridia; order Christensenellales; family SZUA-584; genus SZUA-584. The sequence continues at coordinate 19,673 of JAEWQS010000145.1, read as the reverse complement.
GAAGAAATTAAGCGCGTGAGCCTCTCGCAGGAGGGCGTGCTCGGCGTGGATCAAATCCAAACGCGTCTTTTCGGCAACCGCATCTATGTGGATATCGAGATATGCGCGGACGGCGCTGTCCCTCTTATGCGGTCGCACGGCATCGCGCAGCAGGTTCATGATGCGATTGAGACAGCATTCCCTACCGTCAAGCATTGCATGGTGCATGTGAACCCCAACCAAACGGACGCGGCCGCCATACGGCAAACTGAAGATAATTCAACCTCGACATAAATATGAAAAGAAACAGCCTCAACGACTAAAATCCAATCGGAGCTGTAAAAAAGTCTTAAAATATAATTTGTGGGCAAGACGGGCTTTTGCCCGCGCAGCCCACACCTTGGCTCCACCTCAAAAAGCGCGGCTTTTTTGAGGACCCCGGGGTTTTGCGCAGTTTCGAGTTTTCAAGGAACAAGTAAAACCGATAAACTGGCGGAAAACCGTAGGTTTTTCGACAATCTCAAACAGCCCCTGTCGGCTACAAAGCCAAACAGGGGCGTTTATTATATTGATAAATGAAAGGCTATGTTATTTAACGGTGAATGATCCGAAAGCTGTTAAACCGTTGCCATCCGCATCGGTAAATGTTTTGACGATGCGGTAGTTCCCGGCTTTCAGCGTGCCGTAATACTCATTCAGCGTCACGCTTTCCTCATTGGTTTCGCCCGGGGCGATGATGTACGCGATCTCGATCCACGCCAATTCCTCTTTGGGTTCCACCACATACCACTTGCCATCCTTCTCCATTTCAATCGTGGACGCGGCGCCGTATGTATATTCCTTGTCCGACGCGTTTTTGATTGACAGGCTAACCGATTCGGCATCCCCCGCCACAGTCTGCTCGTCTACCGTCATCTGAATATCGGTGCTTTTCTGCTCCGCCTCATATGGCAACTTTTCCATCGACGGTGTGCTGCAAGCTGCTGTCAGCATCAGCACTGCCGCGAACAGAAAAAGAACTGTTTTTTTCATCTCACTCACCTCCTTTGCCTGTTAGACGCAAGAGCAAGCCGTATTGTTCCGTTTTTTTTGTATACAAAAAACAGGCAGAGTTTATACTGCCTGTTTCAAATGCTACATAAAACGCTCGAAGCGTTCTGAGCCCGCTTTGCATATCGGGCACACGCGCGGCGGATTGTTGTTTGCGCAGAGATAACCGCACACACTGCACCGATAAACGGGATAAGGCAGCGCTACTGGCGCTTTTGCGCCGGCTTCGACCGGTTCCGGCTTCACGCGCCGTTCCTCCAGAGATGGCCGCCGCTCGGGCACCTGCTTGGTTTGCGCTTTGTCCGATACATAAAGCGCACAGAAACAAGCGCCGTAATCGGCAAGATCGTCGTCACGGTATACGCAAGGACACACGATATCCATGTTGTCCTCTTTTTCGCCCGTATACAAGCGGCAAGGACAGCTTTCGATGCCGTAGCGATCCTGATTGGCGAGCAAGCCCGCACAAAGATCCGCCACAAAATCCCCATCGGGATTGAGCTTATATCCCCCGGCTGCCGCGTCACGTTTTAGCTTTTCAAGCCTTTTTTGCAGACGTTCGTCCATATTTATTCTCCGATCAGCACACGCAGCGCGTCTTCGTCATAACCGACGATACAGTCCTTATCATTGACAACGATGGTCGGGAACGAACCGCTCCGGTTAAACTTCATCTGCTCCTTGCGAATCACATCGGTCTCATTGCCTTCGAGCTTATCCATATCAATATATGCGTATTTGATGCCGTTATCGTTAAAAAAAGCCTTCGTCTTTTTACACCATCCGCAGGTGCTCAGCGTGTATATCTTGATATCTGCGACATCCTTGCCATCAACCTTCGTGAATTCTGCCATTGTCATATATTCCTTTCGGGTTTATATTTATATATTACATGAAACCAACCACAGCCGCAAGACCAATGGAAATAACCGTTACCGCTCTGTTGACAACTCAAGCTCCCCTGTGCTACCATAAATTTAATCTATATTACAAACGCTATGACGAAGACGTGACGGGCATCAGTCTTTTATAGAGAGTTCCGAGAATGGTGAAAACGGAGCAAAGGCGGCGCGTCAGTATCACTTTTGAGCGGCGGCTTTGACACGTAAAAGCCAGACGGTTGCTGCACCGTTTCATGCAGAGGGCTTTAACAAAGCCCATTAAGCAGGGCCAATGATGGCCAAATTGGGTGGTACCGCGGTAACCCTTCGTCCCATGTGGGGGCGCAAGGTTTTTTTATTTTATAAAAAAAGGAATAAGGAGAGTGAATGTCGTGGATGAAAAGATCATGCTGATTGCCAAACGCTTGCAGGCGCTTCGGGAAATCATGGACATCTCCGCAGCTGAGATGGCTCAGGCCGTAGGGTTTAGCGAAGCCGAATATCTTGAATATGAAGCGGGTAAGAACGATTTTTCGTTTTCGTTTCTGTATTCAGCGGCGGGAAAGCTCGGCGTTGATATCGTCGATCTGATGACGGGCGAGGCTCCCCGGCTGTCCGTGTGCTCGTTTGTGAAAAATGGGCATGGGCTCAAACTGGAGCGCCGCAAGGAATACAATTACGAGCATCTAGCCTACATTTTCAAAAACAAAAAGATGGAGCCGTTTCTTGTGTCGGTGGAGCCTAAGGATGTCGATGCCACATCGCACATGAACGCGCACGAGGGTCAGGAGTTTGACTACGTCGTGGAAGGCCGAATGACGCTTTACATCGACAACCAGACGCTATCACTATCCGAGGGCGACGCGGTTTATTTTGACGCAAAGCATCCGCACGCGATGCAGGCTGAGGGCGGCGTTTGCCGATTCCTCGCAATCATAGCGAAATAAGGGGGGGCAGCATGAGGATATTTGAAAAATACGCAAAAGCCGATTACACATCCTATGAGGATTTTAAGCAGAACTTTAAAATCAGCGTACCGGAGCGCTTCAACTTCGCTTACGACGTGCTAGATGAGCTGGCGGCCACCAAGCCAGACAAGCGCGCGCTCGTCTGGGTACAGGAAAAGGGCGAGCGTCACACCTTCACGTTTGCCGATTTAAAGCGCCTTTCCGACAAGGCTGCGAACTTCTTTCTGTCGCAGGGCATCAGAAAGGGCGACAAGGTGATGCTGATACTAAAGCGCCACTATCAATTCTGGTACACCATCATGGCGCTGCACAAGATCGGCGCGGTCACCATTCCCGCCACGCACTTGCTCACCAAAAAGGACATCGAATACCGCGTGAACGCAGCGGGTATCAAGATGATCGTGAGCACAGCAGACGGCATTGTGGCCGACAGTGTGGAAGAAGCAAAAGATATGCCCACGCTGGAAACCAAGGCGATCTTAGGGGGGCGCGAGGGCTGGCTTGATTACACCGCAGGCGTGGAAAACGCAAGCGATGTGCTGGACACATCGTCTTTCGAGCTGCCCGAGAACGACGATATCATGCTGCTATATTTCACGTCCGGCACGACGGGCATGCCCAAGATGGTCATCCATTCTTACACATACCCGCTGGGTCACATCCCCACAGCTGTACACTGGCACAACGTTGACCCCGATGGCCTTCACTTGACCATATCCGACACAGGCTGGGCCAAATCAGTCTGGGGCAAGCTGTACGGCCAGTGGCTCGGTGAAACGGCTGTGTTCGTCTACGACCATGAGAAGTTTATTCCGAACGAAATACTCAAAGCGATTTGTGACAACAAGGTGACAACTTTTTGCGCACCGCCCACCATGTATCGCTATTTCATAAAGGAAGACTTAAGCAAGTACGATTTCTCCGCGATGAAATACACGACGATTGCGGGAGAACCGCTCAACCCTGAGGTCTACAACCAGTTCTTAAATGCGACCGGCCTTAAGATGATGGAAGGCTTCGGGCAGACAGAAACGACGCTATCCGTGGCCAACTTCGTTTATGTGGAACCGCGCCCGGGCTCAATGGGCAAGCCTTCCCCGCTTTACGACGTGGAAATCGTCAATGAGCTCGGCGAGCCTTGCGGCTGGGGCGAATCCGGTGAGATTGTGATGCACACCGCAGAAGGTGTGACACCGGGCATGTTCCTAGGATACTATAAAGATGAAGCGCTGACCTCTTCCGTCTGGCACGATGGCGTTTACCACACGGGTGACGTGGCTTGGAAGGATGAGGATGGTTACTACTGGTACGTCGGCCGCACGGACGACGTGATCAAGAGCAGCGGCTACCGTATCGGGCCGTTTGAGGTGGAAAGCGCGCTGATGGAGCATCCAGCGGTTCTGGAAACTGCCATCACGGGTGTGCCTCATCCCGACCGCGGACAGGTCGTCAAGGCGACAATCGTGCTGGCCAAGGGCTACGAGCCTTCTGATGAGCTCGCAAAGGAATTGCAGGAGCATGTCAAGAAGGTAACCGCGCCGTACAAGTATCCCAGAGTGATCGAGTTTGTCAGTGAACTCCCAAAGACCATCAGCGGCAAGATTCGCCGCGTTGAGCTGAGGGAAAAGGATAGGGAGAAGTAGGGAGATAGACGAGAGACGCCGCGAGATTTCGCGGCGTTTCTTGTATCTTATAGAAAAAAGTTCTTTGACCAGTGATCAAGTAGCCGCGTCATTTGAAATCGAAAATATTATAGACTTGTAATTCGATTAACTGTAGGGGCGATCATTGATCGCCCGCAAATTCGTACGTTACTTGAAACGAGCGCGCATGGAAACGCGCCCCTACGTATAATCGATTATCTTGGCGGATTCATTCGGAACGGTACGGAGACCGTTCTCTACGATTTATACTTTGTATGCTCAGGATGTGGCATGCTGATCCGCTGTCTTCCATGACTTTTAAGCGGGCGGCGACAGGTCGCCACTATGGCTAATAACTTATTCATCGTTTTTATAGCTTTATTATCGTGTAGAGGTCGGTTTCCAAGCCAACTCTTTTATTTTCGTCACTGTAAAACCTCTTCTCCTCCATCAAAAAAGCCCTGAGTTTCCTCAGGGCTTGTCCAGCATATGCGTTATAACCTCTCGATGGGGAAAAACAGATACAGAGTGCCGTCCTTGTCCTTGGGGCAGTAATATTCGTGAATGGCGCCCGCCAGCGTGACATTGTTTTTGGGCATGTACACCTTTCGCATATACCCGAACGCCTCACCGTATGAGTCTTTGGTGCACTTTGTTACCGCATAGCGGAACGACGGAATCACCCACTTCACCCAACCATCCGGTGCGGGCAAACCATCCGCCATCTCACATCCCGCGAGGTACAGCCCCTGCTCACCCCACGGCGCAAACGTACGCTCCGTGTCGCTCATTGCGCCCCAGAACCCCGCAAGCTGGCCGGTCGTGTCTAGCTTGGCAAGGCTGATGATCTCACCAAAATTTTCACGCGCCTCCTGCCAAAGCGGCGGAATCCATTTGTCGCTTTGTTTGGCTTCGCCGCGCCCCTCTTTGCCAAACACCGTAAACGACCGTTTCGTCATGATCTTAACCTCCATAAAAAGGCGAACCTCCTCAACCGGTTTTGTTTGACGCGCTGTTTTTCGCGCTTTGGGATACTGCATTCTCGCAGTTTGGGGTTATTGCTGCGCCTTTGCCGTCATACGGCTCATCAGGCGACCGAGCTTCAGTGAAAATAGATATGCCATGCGCGTCTGCATGCGCTGTCCGAACGAATGGCTGATCACAAACCGCTTTTTCCCCAGATTCTTCGCCAGCCCCTGCCCCACCGTTTTGGGATCTGCCATGAACTCAGGCGGCACAGGCAACGGTTTGGAAGACGTCGTGCGCCTAAGCGGCGGATGCAGCAGATGAAACGACACGCCAAACGGCCTTGCCTCAATATCCATGCACTTCGCAAACGACTCGATGGCACCCTTGCTCGCCGCATACGCGCTGATGTCAGCAAACCCCATCACGCCCACGCCGAGCTCGTGAAGCAAATGCGACCGCTTCCGCGCCGCTTAATAGAAGGCAGCACGGCACGCGTTAAGTTCACAGCGCCGCCGAAATTAACCTCGAACACACGCCGGTAGTCATCGTTTGTCGTGCTTGCTAAGCCAGTGAACAAGCAGATGCACGCGTTATGCACCGCGACGTCTGCCACGCCCCATTGTGATTCGATCTGGTCTGTACAGCTTTGCACAGCATCCGCATCGGATACGTCGCATTCACAGACGATGAGCCTGTCTTCATACTGCGCTTTAAGCGCATCAATTCTATCAGTCGAAATGTCCAACACGGCCACGCGATCTCCGTCTTTTAATAGCTGCTCGGCCATAAAAAAGCCAATGCCTTCATTTCCACCCGTCAAAATGATACTTCTCATTTGTGACCTCCATGTTGTTCGCGCTGTATAAAAAGAAACACCGATGTTAAAAGAATGTTAAATCGTACAGAGATAATGATAACATAAACATTCACCAATGAAAAGAAAAAATAGGCAAGCGCTGCTTGTTTCTCTTCGCGCCAAACCGCCGTGCAATTTAAAGATAAGCATCCGCACACCTACAGTAACCTTACACGATGAATGCATTGGCCTTTAGAAGTTGATAACGCCGAGATGTTCAAGAACTATTTTGAATCCCATGAGTATGAGGATGACACCGCCCGTAATTTCTGCCTTGGACTTAAACCGGCTTCCGAACACGCTGCCCAGCTTGACGCCCACGAACGAAATCGCAAATGTGATGACACCGATGGTGAGAACGGCAGGAACAATATTGACCTTCAAAAACGCAAAAGTGATGCCGATTGCCAGTGCGTCGATGCTGGTCGCCAGAGAGAGCACCAACATCTTCTTAAAGCCAAAAGAGTTGCTCGTCTTGACGTCGCACGAGCGCGACTCGCGCAACATGTTAATACCGATGATGCCAAGCAACGCAAACGCGATCCAGTGATCCACCGCTGTGATGGAATTGGCAAACTGTTTGCCCAAAAGGTATCCCAGCAACGGCATCAGCGCCTGAAAACCGCCGAAATAAACACCTGTGATGAGTGAATTTTTAATACTGTGCTGCTGCTGTGCCAGCCCCTTGCAAACGGCCACGGCAAACGCGTCCATCGACAATCCCACGGCTATGATCAGCAGCTCGAAATAGTGCATCCTTATCCCCTTAAAACCACCCCGATGACGTGCACGCATCGGAATCCCGATGAAATTAATAAACCCACAGGCAAAGAAGCTGCCCATGAGTCTTGTTCTTTAAGGCAAACCAGGTCGCCGAGCGACCGGTATGTTGATTTGCCACGCGGCACTCTATATGCCGCGCAAACGACTCCCCCACGGAAGTGTATGCATTGATTTTACTACAAATTCTTGGGACATGCAATCACTTTTCATTCAAATCCCATGCGCTTACACTGTGCTGATAAATCCCTATTTTTAAACTAAAGGTAAAGGAATACGATTTGTTGCTTTGGACATGACTAAATAAAATGTCCCTGAGTGGAGGAATAAGGTATTTCAATGCGTCTTCATTTTAAAAGATTATTATTTATCATCCTCGTTTTGATACTGATAATTACATTCGGCTGTCAAACTGTTCAGGTCGCATCTTACAGAGTGGGTTCAAGAGGCGAACAAGTCAAAGAGATACAAAGAAGGCTCATTGCCTGGGGATATCTAAAGGATGGCGTCGCGGATGGCGTATACGGTCCTATAACCAGAGCGGCGGTCATGTGGTTTCAGCAAAAGAATAAAATAACAGTGGATGGAATCGTCGGGGCACAAACTGCAGAAAAGCTGGGTGTTGCACTTCCCTCAAGCGGATCAAAGCCTGATTCAAATGATGTGTATCTGCTTGCACGGGTTGTTTACGGCGAAGCAAGAGGAGAGCCTTATAAAGGAATGGTTGCCGTTGCGGCTGTTGTTCTCAACCGGGTAGGCAGCTCACTTTTCCCAAATACAATCTCCGGCGTTGTTTACCAACCGGGGGCGTTTTCTATTGTTGCTGATGGACAAATCAATCTAACCCCTGATGATAATGCTCTTAAGGCTGCAAGGGACGCAATAAACGGCTGGGATCCGTCTGGCGGTGCGATATTCTATTATAACCCTCGAAAAACAACAAACAAGTGGATACGGTCAAGACCCGTCATCACGTATATCGGACAACATACATTCTGTAAATAGCAGCATGTTTCTGTGAGATATTAAAATACACGTAAGTGTCAGTTTGTTTCTTTGTCCTTTTTCTTTTTGGACGTCCACTCACGGAAGCGGCGCATGCTTGCGGCAAACTCGGCTCCTCCCTCAAGCGTTTCATGGTTCCTTCTGTATATCCAGTTTTTGATGAGTATGCGCAGTACGCCGAACACAGGCGCTGCCACGAGCATGCCCATTACGCCGAACAGCGCGCCGAATACGATGATAGAAAACATGATCCAAAAGCCGTTGATACCCATAGAATTGCCAAGCACCCTTGGCCCGATGATGTTGCCGTCTATGATCTGCAAACCGACGATAATAATCAGCATGTATAGCATGTATACCGGAGCGGTCATGAGTGACAGCAGCAGCGCAGGAATCGCGCCGATAAAAGGCCCGAACGTGGGGATCATATTTGTCACGGCGATGATGATGCTGATGAGCGGGCTGTATTTGAAGCCGAGTATCGCGCATATCGCAAAGGTCAGTATACCGACCGCAATTGAGCAGATGCCTTTGCCCACAAGGAAGCGGTAGAACATATCGTCCGAGATATCGACCACGAACATTAGTTTATAGTGCGATTTGCGCAGCACGTTCTTTGAAAGCGTTCGGAGCTGGTTCTTTAGCTCATGCTTAAAGAGCAGCATGTATATTGAGAAGAAAAGGCCCAATACGAAGTTGTAAAGGAACAGACCGGTATTGACGAGGAATCCGAGCACCGTTCCCGTAATATTTTGCACAAACACCGTGATATCGCCCCAAAACTCCGAAATGATGGCGCTTAAGGAGTTCGTCCTGGTGACGTCTATGCCGACAAACTCGAACACCCTTGCCATGCCCGGATTCTCGCTCAGGTCAAGCAGCACAGCATCCACCGATTTGGCATAGTCCGGAATGTCTCTGGATATAGAGCTCACGCTTTCGATGATACCCGGCACCATCAGATAGAAGAACGCCACGATGATACCGAGGAACAGTAAAAACGCGATAAGCACGCCGAGCGGGTGCGCGACCTTTCTTTTTATTAGCTTGATTCTGCACAGCAGCCGCTCGAAGAAATCCGACGGACGGCTCAAAAGGAACGTGATCGAAAAACCGATCAGCACCGGTGCGAGTATCCCGAGAACAAACCTCACCGCCGAGGCTATGCTATCGTAAACAAGCCCAATATTGTCGATAATGCTCATTATTGCGTAGAGTATCGCGCCCGCAATGACCACAATCACGGCTATTCTGATATGGCTGTTCTGTATCTTTTTCATATCAGCATCCCTCATTTTATCTGTGTTTTCCTAGTGCTTTGTATTATTTTACAGTATGGAATGCAATATCGCAACACCTGCAATCAGCGGTTACCCAGTCTGCGTTTCGGATAGATGTTAACAATATACTCTATCGTGTCAGTCTTACGTCTTTTATTTCGGAGTATAGTCCAATACCGAAAAATACATTAAGCATTTTTAGGGGGTGCAAAAAGCGCCGAAGGGGGCGCAAAGGTCGTCGCTAAGTAACCGAGTGAAGTTTAGCAGACTTGGCATTTTAGTGTTTGTGGGGTATAATAAAAATTCAGTTAAAAACTATGAAGGCCTTGAAGATTTACTTCAAAAGGCTTTATTTCTTTGTCAAATTATATCGGAGGATTTATGAGTATATTAAACGTCGAACATGTCACCCATGGCTTCGGTGCCAGGCGAATTTTAGAAGATGCATCTTTTCGCCTGTTAAAGGGCGAACATGTTGGACTGGTTGGCGCGAATGGCGAGGGGAAATCCACATTTTTAAATATCATCACTGGTAAACTTATGCCAGATCAAGGCACGGTTGAGTGGTGTAATCGTGTTACGACCGGTTACCTTGATCAATACACGACTCTGTCCAAGGGAAAGACTATACGTGAGGTTTTGCGTGAAGCCTTTCAATATATGGTCGATCTTGAAACCGAATTGAATGCTATGTATGAACGCATGGCATCCTGCTCCGAAGATGAGATGACTTCGCTCTTAGAAGAGGCCGGTGATATACAACACAGCCTTGAGCATAATGGTTACTACACCATTGACTTTAAAATTGAGGAGATTGCAAACGGTCTTGGTCTGTGTGATATCGGGTTAGATCGCGATGTCAAAGACCTTAGCGGAGGTCAACGAGTAAAAGTATTACTGACAAAGCTGTTGCTTCAAAATCCGATGATACTGATTTTAGACGAGCCGACAAACTTTTTGGATGAAAACCATATAGCATGGTTGAAAAACTATTTGCAAGAATACGAAAATGCCTTCATTTTGGTATCGCATGATATATCCTTTTTAAATGATGTCGTCAATGTTGTTTATCACGTCGAAAACGCCGAGTTTACACGGTATACGGGGAATTATGCACAGTTTCAAGATATGTATAACCTGAAAAAGCTTCAGGTGGCAAAGGCTTATGAACGCCAGCAAAAAGAAATTGGCCAATTAGAGGACTTTATAGCGCGCAACAAGGCACGCGTGGCGACTTCAAATATGGCCAAGAGCCGTCAAAAAAAGCTGGACAAAATGGAAATCATTAAGCTTGTTAAAGAAAAAATCAAACCAACCTTCAAGTTTACCGAAGCAAAGACACCGGGGAGAATTATAGTGAACGCGAAGGATTTGGTTTTGGGTTATGGTGATCCGTTGACAAAACCAATCAACATCATACTAGAGCGTGGTCAGAAGGTGGCTATCAAAGGCGTTAACGGACTCGGTAAATCCACTTTATTAAAAACATTACTTGGCATAACACCTCCGGTTTCGGGCGAATGTGAGCTTGACCCATATATACATCAAGGTTACTTCGAACAAGAAGAGGTGTTAAGCGATAGAACTGCGTTTGATGAAATATGGGCCGAATACCCAGGTATGACTAACGCAGAGGTTCGGGCGGCGCTTGCCAAGTGCGGGCTGACCACGAACCATATCACAAGTCAGATGAAAGTGCTATCAGGCGGAGAAAACGCAAAGGTTCGCATTTGCAAGCTGATGCTCAGGAATGTAAACTTTTTGGTACTCGACGAACCTACAAATCATCTTGATACTGACGCAAAGGAAGCGCTTCAAAAAGCCATTATGGAATTTAAAGGAACTGTTTTGCTGGTCTGTCATGAACCGGAGTTCTATGAAGGCTGGGTAACCCATGTCTGGAATGTGGAAAACTGGACAAATAAGATCGTATAAACCTTAAATTAGGGAAAAACAGCCTGCCATTGTATCAATGACAAGCTGCTTATTTATCTAATATGACCGAGTTTCAAACGGATGCTTCTTGTCTGCAAACTCGGTTTTAGCTACTTTTAAACGCCTTAAATACCACATTGTCATATGGATTACCACTTCTGCCCATGGCATTGCCTTACACCCCGATTTGTTTTGCTTACAAGCTATCTCCAAAATCAGCTCTGAATTTTTCAACAAGCTTATCTTGCCAGTCGGATACAGGTGCCAGCTTACCAAAGAAGAAACGAAGCATCTTCGGCTCTTCCACAAACTTCAGCCCGCCCACAAGGTCTCTGTTTTCATACAGCCAGCGAATACGATCGACCGCATAATTAATCTGCGACAGTGTAAACACACGCCGTGGCAGCGCGAGCCGTAAAAGCTCCATGTTGGCAAACGTTTCGTTACCATCGTCGTCGCGCTGTTCGGATATCGTGCCCCTTTCCATACCACGCACACCGCTGACCAAGTAGAATGCAGATGCCAGTGCACCCGCCGGATATTCGCTCTGCGGCACATGCGATAAGAACTCCATTGCGTTTAAATGACAACCAAGCCCGCCCGCAGGTGTGATGACTGGAACGCCGCATTTATTGAGGGTATTTACCATATATTCAATAAACTGCGGGCCTTGATTGATCATGTTCTCATCCATCGTCTCCTCAAGCCCAACAGCGATCGCTTCGATCTCACGTACAGACATGCCGCCGTATGTCAAAAACCCTTCATATAGCGTAATCATTTCACGCAATTTAAGATATACATCTTCGTCGTTGGTGCAGATACCGCCGCCGCGTGCACAACCGAGTTTGCGAGCCGAAAAGTAGATGATATCACTGAGGTCAGCAATTTCTCGTGTAATCTCCCTAATACTCATGCCTTTACACGATTCTTCCCTTACTTTAATAAAGTAAAGGTTGTCGGCCAGCAAGCTAGCGTCTAATACCACCAGAATGCCTGCGTCTTTGCATATCTTATGAACATTGCGCATATTCTTAAGTGAGAACGGTTGTCCACCAATTAGGTTCGTGCCCGCTTCAAGGCGCACATACGCTATCTTATCAGCACCGTGATGCTGAATTAGCGCAGTAAGCTTGTCCGTATCCATGTTACCCTTAAACGGATAATCGCTTGTTGTTTCTAGCCCCTCATCAATAATGATCTCTTCGACGGATCCGCCGTTTAAAACGATGTGCGCTTTAGACGTAGTAAAATGATAGTTCATAGGCACAATCGTCCCTGGCTTAACGAACAGCTGAGAAAGAAGATTTTCACATGCCCTGCCCTGATGTGCTGGAAGGAAGAAGCGTTTGCCAAAGATCTTTCTGATCTTATCCTCCAGCTTTGTGAACGTAGCCGAGCCCGCATAGCTGTCGTCTGCTTCCATCATTGCTGCAAGCTGCTTGTCACTCATGGCATTTACACCACTGTCTGTCAACATGTCTAGGAAGATATCACGATTCTTCAGTAGAAAAGTGTTGTTCCCAGCTTCTGTCACCGCTTGTTTTCGGCGCTCGATGGGTACCAAATCAAGTTTCTGTACAATACGCACTTTGTGCATTTCAAGTGGTAATTTGCTACCATAAAAAAGTTTTACTTCCGGCATTTGTATTCTCCCTGTTGTTAATAATGTTCAGCTGGTATCGGAGTAAAAATAAAAATACCCTTAGCCAAGAGTATCTGGAGGTAATCCTTCTTTTAATGAAAGATTCGTTATATAAAAAACATAGATTAAAAGCATAAATTAATTATAATAGATGCCTCAATACAAGATAATTATATAAAGAATTTCTGCCATAATACCATGCTGTTCATATTGTAGTACGGATCTATTATTTTTTCAATATCTATAATAAATTTTGTTCCACTTTGTCAATAATCCGTTTACACATTTAGTGGAATTTCAGACTGCGATAGTTCGCATTGAAGGGTCTTTTCCACAATTAATTTATCGTACAAGCTTCCCGCTTGTATAGACCAAATACGCATAAATCTACCTCTAATAAGGAGAAATGGGAGGCCATTAACTCCGTTTCGTCATCCCCGGCAAGGTCACATTGCATTATTCTTCAAACATTTTATCGGCAAAGTCTAGGGCAATACGATAAAAAAGATCCGAATATTTAAGAAATTCTTTTGTAATATCAGGATCAAACGCTTTACCGCTGTCATTGGCAATAATATCGACGGTTTCATGCTGTGAAAAGGCAGGTTTATAAACACGTCGGGTAATTAAGGCATCATAGACGTCGGCCACTGCCATCAGCCGCCCGGAAATGGGAATTGATGTACCTTTAAGACCTTGCGGATAACCTGTACCGTCCCATCTTTCATGATGTGTATACGCCATCTCTTGAGCGATACTGAGAAATGATTGGGGCCCAAGCTTAGATGCAGCACCGGCAAGGGCATCCCTGCCATAGACAGCATGCTTTTGCATAACAGCATACTCCTCCGGCGTTAGTTTGCCTGGCTTCATCAGAATACTGTCTGGCACGCCCACCTTGCCTATATCATGTAATGGGGCTGACTTCCAAAGATGTTCAATAGTCTCGTCATCCAAAAATTCTTTGTAAGCAGGGTGGCCTTGAAGCTTTTCGGCCAAAAGACGGACATAATTCATGGTACGCTTGATATGATATCCTGTTTCATAGTGACGGAATTCTGCCAAAGAACCAAGAGTTTCAATCGTGACATCGCGCGTGATCATCAATTCGTTTGTTTTTTCCCGCACAACGTCTTCCAGTTTATCTCTGTAATCTTTGAGCTCCAAGTGATTCTTCACTCTGGCCCTGACCAAAGCCGGATTAAATGGTTTTGTGATATAATCTACGGCACCCAGATCCAGGCCTTTGGCTTCATTCTCTACTGCGGCCAATGTCGTGACAAAGATCACTGGAATATTTGCGGTTTTCGGATTGGCTTTCAGTTTGACAAACACTTCATATCCGTCCATATCTGGCATCATGATATCAAGTAATATCAGATCCAAGGACGTATCCATGGCGGCAATTTTCAAAGCTCTCTCTCCGTTAATCGCCACCGACAGATCATACTTATCCTTCAAGATTTCCATAAGGATATGAATATTTTCCGACATATCATCGACAATCAATATTTTTTTTTGCTCTTTAAATAAAGTCATTTTATTAATCCCAACTACAGAGATATTTCCAGTTCCGCTGCAATCGCCCTTAATTTCACCAAGGCGCTATCCATGTCAAATATATCCACTTGTTTCTTCAGCTGTTCAAACTGTTTTTCCAACACAGTATTATGAAAGTATTCTTCCAGAACACTGAGTTGCTTTACAGCTTTTATTGAGCCGCTCTCCAGCATTAGCGCCAAATCGATGAGATGATGACGCACAGCGTCTATATTGATACATGCCGTTGCCGTGTTCTGCTGATAATTTGATTTGATAGTTTTTGCATCTTCAAATGTTCTTATCTCGTCTGTGACTAACCTAAGGGATGCTATAAATTTATCGAGCAAAACATCATGACCATCAATAGTGCCATTTTTCAATGCCATCTCCAGCTCACTGGCGGTAGACGCCAGCTCATTTGCCCCAATATTAGAAGCCACGCCTTTGACGGCATGTACCAATCTGCCTGCCGTCTTGACATCGCCTTTGGCTAGGGCTGTTTCTATGCTATCCGGCGTTTTCATATTGCCGGTACGAAATTGGAGTAGTAGCTTTTTATAAAGCTTCTGGTTGCCGCCCACCCTAGACAGCCCCTCGGTACACTCAATACTAGACATTTTCGGCCAAGGGTAATCTCCTTTATTGTCTTTCTCAAGGCAAGATTTACTAACGTTAGATTTCACCCTGCTTTTCGACTTGATATAATCTGCCAAAACTGCTGAAAGTTCGTCCGGGTTAATCGGTTTGTTAATATGATCGTTCATACCTGCCTGAAGGCTCTTCTCCCGATCTTCATGACTGGCATGAGCGGTCATCGCAATCACCGGTAAGTTTGTCCAACGATCATTGCTCCGGATTAGACGCGTTGCTTCATAACCATCCATCACGGGCATCTGCACGTCCATCAGAACGACATCGTATTCAGCTTTTTCCAGCATATCTATGGCCTGTAGTCCGTTTGACGCAATCTCTACCTGTAAGCCCATATGGAGCAGCATTTCCTTTGCGACCTGCTGGTTGATTTCGTTGTCCTCAGCCAACAGAATTTTTACATTTCTAATATCTGCTTCCCGGTCAGAAAACATACCTTTATTGTCATCTTGGCTTAAAGCCACGGATTTCTCATTGTCAACGCCAAATTCATCCAATATGGCGCAATGTAGCTGGGATTGTAGTATGGGTTTGGTCAGACGTTTTTTTATCCCGATTAGACTGGCCTCGTCGTGCATTTCGAAAAGAACGCAAGAAGTAATCATGACGATTTTTGGCTTGTATCCTAGTTCATCCATAGACAGAATGCGACGGGTTGTTTCTATACCGTCCATACCGGGCATTTCCCAGTCCATGAGCACCAGATCGAAAATATCTGACGAATCCTTGAGTACGCCCAGTCCCTCCTCCCCTGAACAAGCGCCCACGGCTGAAAAATGCATAGATTCAAGCATGTGAATCAAAATATCAACCGCGACAGGGTTGTCGTCAATAACCAAAACCCTGATATTTTCATTGTCAGGTCGGGTCAGCTCGATGAGATCGCTTTCCGTGGGCTCACTGCACCCGAGCTTGATTGTAAAGCAAAATGTACTGCCTTTCCCCGGCTCACTCACCATCCAGATCTTCCCGCCCATCAAATTGGCCAGCCGTTCGCAAATGACCAGCCCAAGACCGGTTCCGCCGTATTTCCGTGTCGTAGAAGGATCCACTTGGCTGAAAGGTTGAAACAGCTTTTTTTGCTGCTCTTTGGAAATGCCAATACCGGTGTCGCTGACCGAAAACTGCAAGGTGACTTCATCCACATTTTTGAGTAAAGGCTCAATTTTAACGACAACCTGACCTTTATCAGTGAACTTAATCGCATTGCTTGTCAGATTCGTCAGAATTTGTCCGAGCCGAAGCGGATCACCCTCTAAATTTCGAGGTGTATCTGCCGTATATTCAAATAGTAACTCGATACCTTTCTTCTGCGCGTTCAAATTAAACAAGTTGGCCAAGTTGGTCAATATCTCTTCTAAATCAAAAGGTACCGTCTCAATGTCCATTTTGCCGGCCTCAACCTTAGAAAAATCCAGAATATCATTGATAACCCCAAAAAGCGTCTGCGCGGAGGACTGGATTTTCTCCACATAATCCTTTTGCTGTGCGCTTAGCTCGGTTCTCTGCACCAGATAAGTCATCCCGATAATCGCATTTAAGGGGGTTCTGCTTTCATGGCTCATGTTTGCTAAAAACTCACTTTTTGCTCGTGTAGCCTCCTCGGCCACTTGCCTCTGGTAAACAATCTCCTTGTTTTGGCAAAACATTCTACGGTTACTGTGTTCCATGCTATACCCTCCTACGATGCAAGCGATTTCTATAACCCATAGAATAACGGAGAGCAGTGCAATATTATTGTTTTCATTGCACGGCAACAACAGTAACGCGGCCTGATAGGCAACAACATAGACAAGGGTGGTTAACATCGCAATTTTAAACCGAAGCCGCAAAATGAAAAAGGCGAATATAATAACCGCCATTATACCGCTGATAGAGAGAATGTCGATATGCAGCTTATAATAAGCCACATAAATAAACATTAACCCGGCAAGGCCGTTGGCCAGTGCGGATAAAGGCTGATAATATCTTGTTTTGCCCGGAAATGCTGTTATCAACAATACAAAAATGAAAATAGGGTATAAAATGATACCGATGACTAACGTCAGATGCAGAAAATCTTGAGGATAGAAAAAACAAAAATAAATATTAAGAACAAACCATCCCATAAAGGAAAGCGTGATGCCGATTCGGTTAAAAAACCTGTTTTCGTAGTCATAGTAAGCCTTAAATTCATTTTCTAATGCGACTTCTCGGAAGCTTAGGCTCAATGGATGTACCCGCATCTTTACCCCCCCTGTTTTCCGGCACGATAAGGTTAGATTATTTGGTATTTCTTACATATCATTTCTAATTTCTCAACCGTGTTATTGATCTGCTCCTTGGTATGTGAGCAATTTAAAATAAGCCGTATTCTCCCCTCTCTTACTTTAACCGCAGGATAAACAATCGGCGTTGAATAAATACCTTCTTGGTAGAGTTCATCAACAACGGTTCTTAATTTGTTGTGATCGTCGATCATTATAGGAATTATCGGGCTCTTGCTGTTACCAAGATTAAAGCCTTTTGATAAAAGCAAATCACGCATATAATGGTTTTTTGCATGAAGCTCTTGAATCAGATTTGGGTTTAATTCTATTTCGTCAAGACAAGCAAGTATGACAGCAGCATCCGCTGGCGTCAAGCACGCCTGAAACATGTATGAGTCAGTCCATCTAATCAATGAACAATACTTTTGTTTCGCTGCAAAAAACCCGCCTATAGACGCTGTCGCTTTTGATAATGTTGAAATAATAAAGTCCGCTTCATTAGTGACACCCTGCTCGTAACAATACCCCTGCCCTCTATCGCCATATATCCCAAAGCTGTGTGCTTCGTCCACATATAAATAAAACTTATGCGATTTCTTTAAACGCGTAATTTCTTTAATCGGGCATAAATCTCCGCTCATAGAATAGGCTGATTCAACAACAACAAAGATATTTTCATGAGAGCTTTCGAATTTTATCAGCTTCTGTTCTAAGTCACGAACACTGTTGTGCTTAAATGAAATCCACTCTGTTCCTGATAGTTTAATACCGTTTATTATAGACGAGTGGCATTCTCTGTCAAAAATTATCATATCTTTTTGACCAGTAATAAAAGAGAGCGCTCCAAGATTTGCTGTAAATCCTGTTGGGAAAATAACGGCGTCGTCTTTACCAACTAGTTTGGCAATTCTCTTTTCTAATTGCTCATGTAAAGAATTCATACCGCAAGATGCTGCAGACGTCCCGCATCCAGTACCATATTGGTGCAGCGCAGAACATGCTTTTTGAATGACATTAGGATTTCTGTTTAAGCTCAGATAATGATTGACACACCATAAAATACATTCTTTTTTCTGTCCGGAATGTTTAGTGATCACATTCATAAGGGTTGATGCCCCGTTTTCTAGATATCGGTCATAGGCGTTACCGTTTTTCTTGTTCTCACCATCAACAAATTCTTGAATAATTTCAGCCCGCTCATCAATATTTGTAATATCTTGATTCTTTAAGTGCAACAATACTTCACCGATAGACTTAAAATCATAGCTCATTTTAGCAACTCCCCTTACACACTTTTCTACCACTAACCTTGTCAAAATCAATGCAAAAACTTTAATATACCGTTACATTCCTGCTTTTTCTCGCCATAATGGTTTTCAACATAAAAGGCCTCATTTATCGCATTTTCAACATTATTTTGTTAATAATCTGGTACTCCGCCCTACCTCTTAAATAAACAAGAGGATCGACCTATGACAGGTCGACAAAACCCTCGCATTCGATGAACCGACCGTACCCTTTTAGGCCAAGAAAAAGTCAAACCAAAGCCCGTTGTTCTTATGTTTTTATAAAGAACAGATCCCGTCGCCTCATGCGCGGTCTCATGTGACAAGTTGTCCAATCATTTTTTTCCATCCTTTTATTCTCAATATCATATTCTAACATAGATTGTTTGCTTTTCACCAAATTTCTACGAAATTATTTGTAATAAAATGAAAACGTAATATCCGAAAACGAACATGTTGTTTGTCTATGTATTAAAACGTCAAAAGAATAGTAATCGGCGTTGACACCAGTGGAACGTCGGGGACGTTAATGGTCAAACTTATGATGCTTTAACCCACCCATACTTTCCATCCGTTATTAATGAAAACGTATCACGTCTGAATATTAGCATCCCTTCATAACCTTGAGTATGCATGTATTCCCTTAGCCATTTTTCTTTTTGTGCAATCTCGCTCTTTAGAGCGAAAATAGAGGGCAGGATCTCAGCGGAAGTATTTTACAGAGCAATGAAACGTAGATCCTACGGTGTTGAATTATCAAACTATTTTCTGAAGAGCGCGTAGTAATTTTTTGCTCTTAATGATTATTGATGACGATTTTCTCATTTGTTACATATGTTTTTGATATAATCCTATTGACTTTTTATATGTCAATATTTAAGATTAAAATAGTCCCTAGATGCATTTCTATGGACGACTTGTGACGAGGTTAACATTATTTATGGTGGATAATGT
>JAEWQS010000092.1 GCA_023399095.1 Bacillota bacterium | reverse complement strand
GACGGAAACGTCTTGAGAAGATTGTATTACGCTTAAACCAGAACCTGAAACCCATGTAAACAACCAAACAAGCCTATTGCCTTGAATTTACAATAACTGGGGTGTGTTTTATAAAGGAAATTTTGAGCCGGTGAATTTGTTAGATGTCGCCTACTTAAAGAGAATACTCAAAAAATGAAAGTACATTATTGGCTTTTTGTCGAAGTCTGAAATGCGATGGACAAGCTCTCGGGTATGCCTCCCTCTGACGAGGGAGGTGGCACGGCTTAGCCGTGACGGAGGGAGAGAATGAAACAATACAACAAAGAAAATATTCAACTAGCCAAAGTGCTGAGAAAAAATATGACGCCATGGGAACGTAAATCGTGGTATGAATTTCTGCGTTTTTATCCGGTTCGTTTCCAACGTCAAAAGGCTATCGGAAATTATATTGCAGATTTCTATTGTGCAAAGGCGAGGTTAGTTGTCGAGTTAGACGGCGGCGGACATTATGATCATGAACAACAGCAAAGGGATAACAAACGTACCCAAGCATTGCAATCCATGAATCTGCAGGTTTTACGTATTTGCAATTTAGATGTTGACCGTCATTTTATGGCCGTTTTCGAATTGATTGATAATACGGTAAGGGCATCTCTCCCTCAGTCGGCTTTGCCGACAGCTCCCGTTCCACCCCTTCGGGGTAGTCGTCAGAGGGAGCCTTAGAGAAAACAAGGCCTGTTCGTTGATAATCATTTGGACGCCAATATAGCAATAATGTTCAGGATAACAGAGTGTTTGGTAACGGGCAATTATTAAATGCGAGGTTTTATAAAATGATAAATAGCTTTTCATGTACGAATGTTTTTTCAAAGAATACGAATATACTTATAGATTTTTACCACGAAAAACTTGAAATACCCATACTAAACGTTATTGTTGATGACTTTGATGGAGTTAATTTGGGGTTTCTTGAAAACGCTCCGACAATTTGTATTTGGGATGCAAAAAAATGGGGAACTCCCATTTATGGTACGACATCTTTTGTTTTTGTGTGCGATAATCTCGATGCAACTTGTGACGAGCTCAATAAAAAAGGGCTTGTTTTTGATCCGCCTAAAAAATTCGAGTGGGGCACATATGAGCTAAGGTTAAAAGATCCAGATGGAAATGAAGTAGTTATTGTAGAATTTCAAGGGAATTAAAGAAGTAAGCATTATGAGATAAATGGGCAGTGGTTTTGTTACGGCTTAATCTTCAGTTATAAATATACACTGTCATTCTTTCCACTCCGTAGTGAATAAGCGCAGCGACTGAAGAATCTATATGTTTCTGCCAAGCAGACAGATTCTTCACTGCGTTCAGAATGACCAAATAAATTTGGCAAGACCGCATTATGCAGTTTTTGTTATTTTGTGGGGGATAAGGTATGTTTGTGTATGGATATATGTGCTATAATGTAGTTAGTTCATTATACTTATAGAAACAACTTTTGCATTAGTCCATAGTTGGATAGCTCATTATAGCAATAATATTCAGGCATACATAATAGGCGCTAAAATCCAAATTAAGAATAATGTGTTGGGGAGTAATGAAGCGTGATTTTGAAAACAAAGAGATTAATTCTACGAGAAATGAATCAAACAGATGATTCTTCACTCTGTAAGATTCTACAAGATAATGATGTCATGTATGCTTATGAAGGGGCATTTAACGATGACGAAGTTCAAAGTTGGCTTGACAAGCAACTTGGAAACTATCAAGAATACGGCTTTGGCCTATGGGCGGTTGTTTTGAAAGAAGCGGATTGTATGATAGGACAATGTGGGCTGACTTGGCAGAATTACAACGACGGTAAGGTTTTGGAAGTTGGCTATCTTTTCCAAAAAAATACTGGCATCACGGATACGCAAGCGAGGCCGCAATTGCCTGCAAAGAATACGCTTTTAATAAACTAAATGCAAACGAAGTGTATTCAATTATCCGGGATACAAACATATCGTCGCAGAATGTGGCAAAACGAAATGGTATGGCTTGTATTGATAAGTTTATCAAACATTATCGAGGTATAGATATGCCACATTTTTTATTCTCTGTTAAGCTGATATTATGAGTCAAAATGGGCAGCGGTTCAGCTAAAACTCAACCTTCAGTTATCCATATAATTACTGGCTTAAAAAATGCCGTTAAGCATTTTTCGAGGGTTTCCAAAGGGGTTGGCCCCTTTGGCGGGAGCGCGAGGGCAGAGCCCTCGTATCGTCCCTTTCTCGAAAAGCCTCCTCAACCCACATAAGCCACATAAAAAGTCCGAAGACAAGCTGCCTTCGGACTTTTGCACATTCTATGACTAAAAGATATAGCTTAGTTGCCGACGTACATGTTGCCGTACGGGCGCTTGCTCTTGGGCGCATACTTCGTGAACTGACTCAAGGTGACCTTGCTCACGTCCTCGCCGAAATAGGAAGAATAATCGCTAAGCACCTGCTTAAGATAAGCCTTGTCGTCGTCGTCAAGCGGCTGCGAAGAAATCTCGCGACCCATCAGCTCCTCCTGCACACGCCCGCGGATATACATCCTGCCGCCGTGCATGCCGGTGCCGAAAAACTTGCCGACCGAATATTCCTTTTTGCCAAGACCAAGCCCCAGCACCACAATGCGTCCGCCCGCCATATACTCGCCGAGGAAATCGCCCGCCTTGCCGCCAATTACGATTTTCGGAATCTTGTCCATGTACTCCTTCATGTGAATGCCGCTGCGGTATCCGGCGTAGCCCTTGATAAAAAGCTCACCGCCGCGCATCGCATAGCCCATGATATCACCGCAGTTGCCGTGAATAACCAGCTTGCCGTCGTTCATTGTGTTCGCAATGCCGTCCTGCGCGTTGCCAAACACTTCGATTGTGGCGCCGTCCATATAACACGCGCTGTCGTTGCCCAGCGTGCCGTGAATATTAAGCTTTGTGTGGCTCGTGAGGCCGCAGCCGATATAGCGCTGCCCGTAAACCTCGCGCACCGTGATTTCACGCGGTTCCTGCGCCAAAGTCTTTATTTGCTTGTTAAGAATGCTGTAATAGGTATTGCCAGCGATCAAGTCCATTATAACAACCCTTTCTTAAGAAGAAATTCTCTCTTTCATTTTTTCGCACCCCAGCGCGTTGAGACCAAAATTATCGTCTGTTAATGCCTTGTCCAGCGAGGAAAGAGGAATCTTCTCGCTGATCAGATACGTGTATATGCCCGCGCGGTCCACATCGGCCACGAGTATCATCCCCACAAGCTTATCGTCCTTCACGAAGAACCGCTTGGTCGCACCTGTCTTCTCGTTGCGCTTCATCAGCACCTCGATGCCTTCGCCGCCCTGCACGCCTGCCGTGATGATCGAAAGCCCGAAGAACCCGACCGCGTTCATGGGGAACAACCCGTCAAAATCATCCTTACTGCCGCACATGTCGTATGCCGCCGCCCGTCCTTGGGCGTAAGCGTTGGGCCATAGCGCCATAATCTTGCGCTCGCCCGTGATGATATCCACGCCCTCGGTCACGTCACCTGCCGCGTATATATCCTTCACGTTGGTGCGCATCGCGTCGTCCACGATGATGCCGCGGTTCACTTCCACGCCCGCAGCCTTGGCTTCCGCCACATTAGGCCGCACGCCGACACCCATCACGAGCACGTCGCAGGGGAGCTCAGTGCCGTCTTTGAGTATGACCTTTTCGACCGTCTCGTCGCCCACCACCTTTTCGGCAGTGATGCCGAGATGGAACGTGATGCCGTTTTCTTCAAGGCGCTTCTGGACAGGCGCTGCCGCCTGCTCGTCGAGTATCATGGGCAGCACACGGGGAGCCAGCTCGACCACATGCACGCTGCCGGTCACCGGAGCGAGACCCTCTGCGGCCTTAAGACCGATGAGGCCTGCGCCCACCACGACCACGCGGCTCTGCGGATTGATCAGCTTCTCGATGCCCAGCGCATCGTCGTATTTAAGGAATGTGAACACGTTGCTCTGATTTTTGAGCCCCTCTGTGGGTGGCACAAACGGGGAAGACCCCGTCGCTATGAGCAGCTTGTCGTAAGTCACGCTTTTGCCGTTATCCAGCGCCACTTTTTTGGCCTTGGGGTCAATTGAGACCGCCTTGCGTCCAAACATCGCGGTCACGTTGTTCTTCTCGTAAAAATC
>JAEWQS010000064.1 GCA_023399095.1 Bacillota bacterium | reverse complement strand
TTGCCCAAATACATCGCGACCGGCCACAGCGTGACAGGAAAGCACGCGAACAGAGCCCAAGGGTATGAGGTTTCAAGCATATTGGACGCGATAAAAAACACAATCGTTATAAACGCTCCGGCAATGGAGAGCTTCTTATAATCATTTCTGAATATCAGATGAAGCGGCCACCATAACGTCACGAAGATCGGATATATCGCCCAAAATCGTCCCGGTGTAAAAACAAGATTGATGACGGGAAAATAAGCGACGAGAATCAAGCTGAATAGCACAACAATCGGAATCGACATCTTATTTCTTAAGTATACACCCGCGGGGAAGCATAAAAGCGGCGGCAGTGCGTAAAAGAACCATAGGTTCTGCGGCGTTGTCACGAGATTGACAACCGCAAGAAACAACAGCGTTGTTAAGCTACCCGCCAAAGCGAAGGCCAGAAAGTGCTTTCTGCAGCACAGGAGAACGCCTATCGGCCACCAGATAACCGCATATATCGGGTAAATGCACCAAAGCGTATCCGGCGTTGTAATATGGTTCAGCACCGCAAGCATCACGGCTGTCAGTAATGCCCCCGCTGCCGCAAAATGAACAGAGTACTTCTTCATGGTTTTCACCTCTTTTCTACAATTTTAGAATCTTTACTGCCTGAACCTTATCCAGCGGAAAAACATGGTCAGCGGCCACCACAGCACGCCGAATATCGGGAATATGCACCACAAAAATCCCGGTGATATGTACAGGTTGATAAATAGCATGAGCGCGATGATGAGCAGGCTTCCCACAATGGAATACCCAAGCTGCAGCCCCGCGCCGCTTTTCTTTAGCGGCAGCTCCTGCTGGGTGCGCAGCTCGTCTCTTATGTCGCTGATGTCGCCAAACTCCACGATGGCGCGGTTAATCGCGTCTTCCTCGGCCTTTCCCTGAGCCATAAGGTCGTTGACCTTCTCCTGCAGATTCTCGACGATCTCTCTTTTGAGGGATTGCTTGCGTTCGCTGTCGGGTATCTCCTTGAACAGCGCGTCCACATGCTCCTGAACTGTTTTCATTTTCGCTCCTCCATTTCCATGAAAATATCGATGATTTCTTTTGTTTTTCGCCATTCCTCAATTTCTTCTCGAAACAGCGCACGCCCCAAAGGCGTGATGGTGTAATAACGCCGTCTGCCGCCTAAGGATACATCCCCCTCATAAGAGGAAATCAGCTCCTTTTTCTCAAGCCGCGCAAAGACGGCGTATAGCGTGGCCTCCTTAATCTGGAACCGTTCGGACGTACGTCTGCTAATCTCCTTGCTTATCTCATAGCCGTAGCGATCCTTTTCAAGTATCAGTCTCAGGATGATTGAATCCAGGTGACCTCTGATTATATCGCTGCTTATCATACTTTCACCTTTCGTTTATTACTCTTTTAGACAGTGTTCTAACATATAGTGCACTATGTGATAGAGTTCTATCTGATAGAGCAATCATACTCCAATGATTTTTCTTTGTCAACAAAATATTTGAATGATTTAACAGTTTATTTATAAGTTGTCTGCTATGTTATTTTACAATTTATTTCAGGCTATGTTTTTTACTTTGCGCGGACAAAATAAGAACATAATTGAGAAAAGGAATTTATATGACAAATTTGACACAACCGCTAAAGGTGGGCAAGCGCCTTAAAATCACGGGCGGCGGCCCGCTTTGGGGCGAATGCGACATCAGCACGTCAAAAAACGCTGTGCTGCCTATATTAGCGGCTTCACTTTTAACCGCCGAGCCGGTCACCATACACAAGGTGCCGGATATCAGCGATGTCAAAAATATGTTTACATTATTAAGAGCGTTCGGAGCACGTGTCAGCGTATCGGACGACTCCGTGACCATTACCACCAAATCCATCAAAACCACGTCGCCCGCCGCCAACGTGATGGAGCGTCTGCGCGCGTCCATTCTTTTTATGGGGCCGCTGCTCGCGAGGGAGGGTAGTGTCACATTGCCCCTACCGGGCGGCTGCCGTATCGGCTCTCGCCCGATTGACCTTCACATACAGGGCTTTCGTGCATTGGGTGCAAAATCCGTCACAGTCAATGGTCAGGTGCACGCATGGGGCAAACCGCTTCGGGGGAGTCATATCAGTCTTGCGTTTCCGTCGGTCGGGGCGACTGAGAATATCATCATGGCGGCAACGCTTGCCAAGGGCACCACAGTCATAGAAGGCGTGGCCATCGAGCCCGAGATTGATGACCTTGTCAATTTTCTAAATTCAATGGGAGCAATAATAAAAAATTATAAAAGCTGCGTTGTGATTGAAGGCGTCGAAGAGCTTTCCGGCACAGACTATACGCCGATTTCCGACCGAATTGAGGCAGGCACATTGATGCTGGCCGCGGCGGTAAGCGGCGGAGACGTTCATCTTCACCGCGCTAACGCGGCACATTTGGCACCCATTTGTGACAAGCTGATGGAGGCGGGTGCAGAGATATTCCCATTTGAAGGCGGCCTTCAGGTGCGCGGCCGCGGTGCGTGCCCGATGGAAATCGTCTCATCACCTTACCCCGGCTTTCCGACCGACATGCAGGCTCCTTTTATGGCGGCATGCTGCCTTGCAAACGGAAAAAGCAAGGTCAATGAGACAATCTTCGAGAACCGCTTTTTGCACGTAGACGAGCTAAAGAAAATGGGCGCGGATATCACGGTTGAGGGTAATACAGCATATATCAACGGATCAGGATATCTGTATGGCGCGGAGGTTATCGCCACAGATCTGCGCGCGGGCGCGGCACTTTGCATTGCGGGGCTGCTCGCTCAAGGAGAAACAATTATCGGCAATATATATCATTTGGACCGCGGATATGAGAACTTTGAGGACAAACTGTTGAAACTCGGAGCAAACATCATTCGCATGTCATAATCGCGGCGTGGTTGCATACACTGCTAAAGATAAGGGGGTGTATTTGTTTGTGGAGAAGAGGCCGCGGGCTAACCCGCGAGAGCGCTTTGATCATAGCGATCATCGTTTTTGTCCTGCTCGCGATTGTGTTTCCCGCTCTGACCGTCAAAAAAGACAGTGGTAAGACACCTCAAGATTCAACTCCCGATATTGAGTTCAATATATCCAAGCTGCCTGAGTCTGAGGATATTATGGTTTGGATAGACGGCAATCTCACCAAAATGCCCATGGAAGAATATCTTGTGGGTGTTGTAGCTGCGGAGATGCCGGCGTCTTATGAGATGGAAGCGCTTAAAGCGCAGGCCGTGGCGGCGCGTACATATACCCAGTACAAGAAAAACCACGGCGGATGCTCGGCGCACACGGGCGCAGATATCTGCTGCGACAGCTCCCATTGTCAGGCTTATATTTCGACAGAGGAAATGGCGGAAAACTGGGGAAGCGATTTATCAACGTATATTCAAAAAATTGTCTCTGCCGTCAACGAAACATCTGGTGAGCTGATTTATTACGATGGAGAAGAAATACAGGTATTCTTTCATGCTTCAGCGGGCGGGCGTACTGAGAACAGTGAGAACGTATATCCCGAAGCGCTTCCGTATCTCGTCAGCGTCGATAGCCAAGGCGAAGAATCCTCTAACCATTACTATGGAGAGGTTGACGTGAACCGTGATGCTTTCATAAAAAAGATGAAAGCGTTTTCTCCGAGCATCCGCTTTGACAGTCAGGCACTCATTGGTCATGTCACACGCTTTAGCAGCGGCCGCGTTCAGAGCATTGAGGTGGGCAGCGAATCGTTCACGGGCCGAGAGATTCGTCAAATTTTCTCGCTGAACTCCACAAATTTTTCAGTTAAAGAGGATGGTGATCAGATTCAGTTTGACACCATTGGCTTTGGACACGGCGTGGGCATGAGTCAAACGGGAGCCAACGCCATGGCCAAGAAAGGTGCCGATTATATACAAATTCTGACCCACTATTTTACGGGTGTCACCATCCAATAAAAGGACTTTCATTTATGCCTATCCATCACCGCTTATGACATTTTTTCCGCTCTTGTATTTTTTTGAGCAAAGATGGGAAAGATGTAAACGTGGAGGTGTGAAACAATGAATTTTAAGAGCATCAAAGACAAAATAAACAAGCAGTCAGTAAAAACATTTTTTCAGAAACAGGGATTATACGTTCTGATTTTTTTATGCGTGGTGGCTGCGGGCATTACGGCTCTCGTGGCCTGGCCGCGTGCGGATGAAAGCGTTCCCGAAGACAACGGTACAGACGTCTCATTGATTGACGTCCCCTCACTCGAGGAAGAGATGGCGGCTGCCAGCCAAACGCCGTCACCGGCACCATCGCCTTCGCCGAGCATGTTGCCGTCGCAAACGGCAAAGCCACAAGCCGGTTCAAACGGCAGCGGGTCGATATCGCTGAAAAAACCTGTGGATGGCAAGATCATAAATTCATTTTCGGGCGATGAACTCGTGTTCTTTGCTTCAATGAATCTGTGGGCCACTCACAACGGTGTCGACATTCAAGCCGAGAAGGATGCGTCCGTGATTGCCGCGCTTTCCGGCACAGTACAGGACGTTTACGCAAACGAAGCAGAGGGCGGTGTGATCATGATTGAGCATTCCGACAAAGTTGTCACCGTTTACCAGGGTCTCGGTGAAATGAGTGTCAACAAAGGCGACAAAGTCAACGCGGGCCAGCAGATCGGTAAGATCGGCGAAATGCCCAAGGAGCTCGACCTTTCATACCATCTGCATTTTGAGTACATCGTCAACGGCGAAAATAAAGATCCTGCAAAGTACTTCAATTAAGCAAAAAGAGCTGAGTGCCCCATTCGATTTTCGAATGGGGCATTATTATGTTCCCTCCTTAGACTAAATGCCTGTTTCTTTATCTTTACTTGCAATAGCCTTGCCCTCTTGTGTTATAATAGATGAACGACTTTATCAACCGGAGGACATTTGTGAGAAAACTATCTCTTATTATACTAGTTTTGATGATACTGCTGACCGGCTGTGCGACGCAAACGGTCACAGTCCAGCCCATACCCACTGCCACCGTGCAGCCCACACCCGAGCCGACGCCGTCGCCCACGCCTGAACCGACGCCGTCGCCCACACCTGAGCCGACACCGGATCCCTACTTTCCCGATCAGGAAGAAGTCACAGTTGAAGCGGATAATGGCTATTGGCTTTACCGTTCGCCATCGCTGTTTGTGGAAGTTAACCGACATTTTGATGAGGATAATATCATCACCTATTTCGTCGCGGAAGTACGCATGAAGGAAGGGGAAAGCGAACGCGCGGGCTTTGGCAGACCCGATAAGCCCGGAAAGAGTAAAATGCTCTATGAAATCGCCCGAAACTATCAGGCCGTGATTGCCATCAATGGCGATTTTCTTGACTATGTGTCCAGCGATTCCAAAGGCATTATTATACGGAACGGTGAAGTGCACACGGAGCGCGACGAAGTGGATACGCTGGCTTTTTATCCAGACGGTATTATGAGAATCATCCGGCCGGACGAAGCAACTGCCGATGAACTGCTAGCAGACGGTGTGCAAAACTCGTTTTCATTTGGCCCCACTCTGATTAACAACGGTATTATTGAACCGGGTCTTGATAAGGGAAGGCTTTCTAGCAGGAAACCGCGCACGGCGGTGGGTATGATTGAACCGTACCATTATCTGCTCGTTGTGGTGGACGGGCGGCAGAGTAAATACAGCAAGGGCATGTCGTATGTTGAGCTAGCCGATCTTTTTGCGTCTTACGACTGCGAGGTGGCTTATAACTTAGATGGCGGCGCTTCAGCCACGATGTGCTTCATGGGTGAACATATCAGCCAATATGAAGGTTCTCTGACCGGTCAGCGCAAAGTGCCCGATTCGCTTATGTTTGGGTTCACACCGCTGCTGGCGGAGGAGGAATAACCACACCCCCGTAATAATGATCCCCCGGTCACGTCCGGGGGTTTTTCATACACGGGCATAGCCCTCTTTTTCTGGCATCGCCTTAAGGCGTACTCAACGGTCGGCAGCCGCAAAAGCTAGTTACTAGCGGCCCCTCGAAGGGGCTTGGTTACTGGCTACCCCTTAAAGGGGTCGATCAATTCCTTCATACTCATCTGATCTGCAACCTGATCTTCTTCCAGATGCGTTCGTATATACTCCGCTCTCTTTTTTGCTTTCTTGCCCACCGTATCTACATAGTATCCTCTGCACCAGAAGCTTCGGTTTCCATACTTGTATTTGAGATTTGCATGTCGTTCAAATATCAGCAGCGTGCTTTTTCCTTTCAGGAATCCCACAAAACTACTTACACTCATCTTCGGCGGAATTTCCACCAGCATATGTACATGATCTGGGCATATTTCTGCCTCTATTATGTTCACTTGCTTCCAACTGCGTAGTTCTCTTAATATTTTCCCAATCTCTACTTTCAGTTTCCCGAATATTATCTTCCTTCTGTACTTCGGCGCAAACACGATATGATATTTACAGTTCCACTTTGTATGTGCTAGACTTTTTGTGTCATCCATTTGGTGACCCTCCTTTTGATTTTACTCCTGCGGCTGCTAGACCGCTTTCAGTATATCAAAAGGAGTTTTCTTATCCATAGCTAAAGCCTTTTGGAACCCCCGGCATTACCGGGGGTATTCTTTAGACAATAAAAAGGCTGCCATTCATGACAGCCTCCGAATTCTAAAATAATTCATAATAGTATAATTCGTGGGCAAGACGGGCTATGATTTACCCCAAAAAGCATGGCTTTTCGGGGGCCCCAAACCCGCGCAGCCCACACCTTGGCTCCACCCCAAAAAGCGTTGCTTTTTGGGGCCCCGGGGTTTTGCGCAGTTTTGAGTTCGCGAGGAACAAGCAAAGCCGGTAAACTGGCGGAAAACCGTAGGTTTTTCGACAAGCTCGAAAAGCCGGTTTGCGGCTCTTTTTTATTGGTTTTGTGACTCCTGAAGAATCTCATTTTCCGTCGATTCAAATATGGAGCTGAAATCGTCGTTTTCCTCAGGCGCTGTTGTGGCGACTGGCGTCGGTGTGGGCGTTGGCCCCGGCGTGGGCGACGGCGTTGCCGAGGGCGTCACTGTTTGAGAGGCTGTCGGCGCGGGGCCCACAGAAACCGTGGCGTTCGGCTGTGTAATGAAAAGCACAACCATTGTGATCACACCGGCCATGAGCACCAAACTCATGGTGATCAATAACGCAAGCAACCCCTTGGGGATCACTCTGCGTTCATACACCTCTTCAAATTCCCTGCGTGACGGCACATTGACCGTGATGCTGGATGCCACCTTTTTTTCGCTATATAAACGAGCTGACGGATCGTCCGAACTCTCCGCCCCATAATCTTTTTTATCTTCCATTAAAGTCCTCCTGCAAAAGAGC
>JAEWQS010000143.1 GCA_023399095.1 Bacillota bacterium | reverse complement strand
GCAATGATGATCGGCATGCATCAGAATATAGCCCAAAGACAGTGAAATAATAAGCACAAGGCTAAAAACAAGTGTCAGCGCTAAGATTTTGTTTCTTTTTACTCCCTTGTTTAACAATTCCATCATTTGTCGCTCATTTTGTTTGCCGCTTCACACTGCCTGCAAAGGCCGTAAATCACCGTCTTAAATTTATCCATGCTAAACTGATGATGCTCCAGCAGATGTGATGTCATCTCGTCCAGATATTCACACTGCAAATGAATCATACGACCGCAGTCCGCGCAGATTAGGTGATAATGGGTGGAGCAGCTATCAGCGTGCTCAATATACTGGTAGCACGCGCTCTGTCCTTCCGCCCCCGCATATTTGATCACGACACCCTCTTTCACCAACTTGTCAAGGTTTCGGTATATCGTCGTCTGCCCCACGGAAGCGCCCTGTGCCTTTAAGAATTCGAGCACCTTCTCCGCCGTCACATGCTCTTCCTTGTGCTTCTTGAGGCATGTCAAAATCAGCTCTCCCTGCTTGGTGTTGTATTTGCTTCTGTAATCCATATGCCGTCACTCCCCAAATATGAAAACGGTTATCATTTTCACATTCAATATAATCATATGGTTGATTTGTTGTCAATATGGTAATATCATGATAAAATTTCTCAAGATTGATTTATTATTTCCATTTACTAGTATTTTATAAGCGAGGGCATCTATGAAACGTATACTCAGCGCCATTATTACTGTTTTGTTTTGCGTTGCAATACCATTATCAGCTTACTGTTCTGATGTGGTTTATGAAATTCCCGAACTTTTCATGGCTGTCACATTGCCCGATAGTTTGACTATATTCACACGCGATGTTCAGGAAGACAATCCAGGCCTTTCCCAGTTTGGTTTTAATGCCGATTCACTTAATGAAACTTATGCACAACAAAACATTTTTTTAGATGCTATCGAAGATGATCTTGCTTATGAGATTACGATCTCAATGGTAAATAACGAAAACGTTGATCCAGCCTTTGATCTTAACTATATCGATGAAAAAGATGATTTTATTACTTATATTGAAAACAATCTGAAAGGTCAAGGCGCTACGATACATAATTCTTCTATGTATCAGCATAAGCAGGCTCTTTTTGCGGTTTTTGACTGCACTTCAACTCTACATGGCGCCGACGTTCAAAACCGCATTTATTGCACAATATTCAACGCACAATTTATTAGCATTTCGTTGAATTCTTTTTCGGGGGATTTTAGTGAGCAAACGTCATTGCTGACACAAATTATTGACAGCATCACGTTTAGCGGAAAATCAGCATCATTTCAAACTTGGATTGATATTATTAGTCATGTGCTTACCAGTCTGCTTCTAGCTGGTAGTTTTATAGTCGTCGTGATCTTTATTAGAAAACGTAAGAAAAGAATTGATAACGTGAACAAGATTGATAACCCGTTATCCTAGCAAAATATAACTTGGCATCAAAGCAGTTATACAATCATGTAGGCGCTGCCCGGAATCATCTTACATTCCTTTTTAACACGGCTGGATTCCGCAGACAGCTCAAATATGTTGGTAAAGCGTCTTTCCCAAATGGAGACTCCGCCGATTGAGAGCGAAATAAGCGGAAACTGTTCCTCAATGCCCTGTCGGCTTCGGGCGATGATATAACCGTTTTGTATATCCTCTTCGTTGTAGAACTTGTTGATAGAGCGGTCAAATCGATCCAGAATTCGTTCGCAGATATCATCAGCCTCCTCAAGCCGCACGATGGCCACAAAATCATCTCCGCCCACGTGTCCCACAAAATCCATGTCCGGTACGTTTTGCGTGATGGCATTCGCCAAATCCTTTATCACACGGTCGCCGTTCTCAAAGCCGTACACATCGTTGTACGCCTTAAAATTGTCGATATCAAAATAGATCACGCAATATTTTTCGGACGATAGCAAAACGTTGTGCAGTGCCTTTTCGATAAGAATATTGCCCGGGAGCGCGGTTAACGGATTAAGCTGGGTGGCGTTGGTCACCTCAATTTCCATCGTTTTGTTAAGAAGGTCTTTAATCGTCACAATTCCGTGATATTTACCTTCGGAAACCACAGTAATAAAATCGTAAACCTTGCTGTCCGGACGGGACATCGCAAGACGACCCACTGTGTTTACAGGCGTTTTAAAGTCCACTTTGAGAAAATCGGTGTCCATGATCGCGGCGATGGTCTGACGCGAATAAAGGCTGTAGCCGTAAACTCCCGCCACGGCGGCGTTGACCCTGTCTCTGGTGACCACACCTTTCACGGCGCCGTCACACGTCACGCAAAAGCCCGGAGCCTCGGGCGTTTTACTGAGCATCTCATACGCTTCGGATATCAATACAGCTTCGTTGACCGACACAGCGGGTACGCAAAGATTGCCGATGTACACGTCGGAAAGGTTATAGCCGTACATGTGGTTTTTCTTCGCATTCAGCTCCACAATAGTATCCACGACCTTTGATTCGATGCAATCAACGGCCGAATCCGGCCGTTTGATATAATACCCCTGTCCGTAATGCACACCGAGATTGATCAGCGTTTGCAGCTCGTTTCGTGTCTCAATGCCCTCCGCAATCAGATAAGTACCGGTGATTTTGGCAAACTCATACATGCTTTTGACAAGCGCCTGCTTCACGCTGTCTTTATCTATATCACGAATCAGGTTGATGTCTAGCTTTAAGTAATGCGGTTGTACGTCGGATATCAGATTAAGCCCCGAATACCCCGCGCCCGCGTCATCAATCGCGATTTTATAATCCTGGTCTTTGTAGTTTTGTATGATTTCTCTGAAATCCTTAATGTTGGAAACTGCGCTGCGCTCCGTGATCTCGAATATGATCTTTTTGGGATCGATATCGAATTCTTTCAAATACTCCTTTGTAAAGCCCTTGCGGAATTTCTCATCCTCCATGATATTGGGATTCACGTTCAAGAAAAGAGTGGCGTTCGTTTTGGACATCTGCATCGCACATAGCGCTTTGGCGCGGCAAAGCCGTTCCAGATCCCATAGGTTTTTGGTCTCCTCCGCCACCGCGAACAACATCTCAGGGCTCTCCATCTCCGTTCCTTTCGGACCTCTGCTCAGCGCTTCATACCCCAATACACCACCGTCCCGCAGTGAAATAATCGGCTGAAACACAGATCTTATCTCAGCGTTTTCTATAATTTCCTGTAACTTTTCGCTCAAAACGGGCAAATCGCCTCCTAGTAACGATCGCTTCATGTGCTCCTCCGTCATGCCTATCTTATGATGTCTATTTTCACGCCTTTATAATGAATCAATATTATTAAGCTATTACATGTTTTTTGATAAGATTGGGTAAAATTACTCATAATCTCTTATATAATGTCAAAATTCGCTTGTTTTGATTTTATGATTAACGTGTTTTGATATTTATTTAACGTTATTAATATTATATAATGAGTTTGCTATAATGTCTGGCAATAATGATATGTCAATGGAATCAACAGGCTTTTGTGTGCTGAATCTGAATGACGAAAAAGGTGAATGTATGAGCAATGTGGAAAGTCTTCCCAGCATCGGGCCTGTGCTTGCTGGTCGGTTGAGCGAAGCAGGCATCACATCGGTCGAAGAGCTGCAGCAGGCCGGTGTTAAAAAAGCGTTTCTTCGCGTTCGCTCATTGTATCCGGACGCCTGTCTCATGAGCCTTTACGCACTTACCTGCGCGATGCAGGGCAAGAAACGCGGTATGCTGACAAGCGAGGAAAAAGGCGAACTCAAGGCTTTCTTTCATTCTCTATAGTGTTTTTTAATGAGTGAGGTATGACAATGAAAAAGGTACTTTTGGCAGTTACATGCCTAATGGTTATATTATTGACGGCATGCGGTACATCCTCAGGAAAAGTGGTCGTGGTCACAAAGCCCCCTGCGGTGCCTTCTGATAATCCGGCATCCACAGAGAAGGCGGAGGAAACAACAGCAAGCCCCATCCCCAATGAGCCGCCGGTGGAGATGCCATCTGCGGCTCCAACACTGACCGCTGACGCACCCAAAATGTATACCAGTTACGCCCATATGGTGTCCTTCAACACAGAGACGGGAACGGCTGAATTTGATTACTTCGATATGCTGAGAGGCAAAGACGCTGTTAAATGGCTTGTCGAACAGGAGGGCTATTCACAGTCAGACGCAGAAGCTCAGGTTAATGAATATGCGGATTCTGAATATATTGAAAAGAATACGAATTCACAGCTTCGCACCATTGATCTATCAAATATCCCAGTTTACCTCATCGTCAACGATGATGGCACATATACGGATGATATTGAACCGCGTCTTGTTGATATTGATACACTTAAAGCCATATATGCCAAAGACCCAAAAGTATTGTTGTCATCATTTTTCTATGAAGTCAAGGTTAGCAACAGCGGGGCTGTTGAATCCGTACATCAGGTATACTGGCCGTAACGTATTTGAACAGGCCCCTTGCGCTTATGCGCAGGGGGCTTTTTGCTTATTTTTCGAGACAGTGCGATTAAGATTCTCAGAAAGGGCAAACATCAGCACGAGCATAAGCAGCAGGAAATACGGAAACAGCGACATATTAATGTACTGCGCAATCGCGCCGAAAATAGGCGGCATAATCGTGGAGCCCAAATACGCGCTGGCCATTTGCAGGCCCACCAGCTTCTGTGACACGGATTTTCCGAAGCGTACTGGCGTTTCATGCAGCATACTGGGAAATATCGGCGCGCATCCAAGACCGATCATCACAAAGCCGATCTGCAGCACCGCGTTGCCCAACGGCAGCAACAGACCGAGCAGCCCCACACCGGTAATCACCATACCCATACGTATCATCGAGGTGTTGGACAGCTTCATGGAAATGAAGCCAGAAATAAATCGCCCGACTGTGATACCAAAGTAATAAAGAGCGATCCACTGCGCCGCCGTTTCGGGAGACAGCCCCTTAGAACTGACGAGATAGCTGCTGCCCCACAGCCCTGTGGTAAGCTCCAAGGAACAGTATGCAAAAAAGACAAGCATTGCTGATTTGACGCCGGGCGCCTTGATTGCGGAAAAAAGACTATGCGAATTTTGGGCGTGTTCTTCGGCGTGTTCATCGTGGTTCACGGCCTTTTTCCAAAGCGGCAGCGTAGAAAACAGTATCACCACGAGCACCGCCTGTATGATGCCGATCGTGCCATATCCCAGCTTCCAGCCGCCCTGTCTCACAAGAAACGCCGCCATGATAATGGGACCCACCGTGGCGCCCAAGCCCCAGAAGCAATGGAGCCAATTCATATGCTTGGCTTTGTAATGCAGCGCCACAAAGTTGTTGAGCGCCGTATCCACAGAGCCCGCGCCCAAGCCCAGCGGAACCGCCAGCACGAACAGCCACACGATGCTTTGAGATAAAGCCACACCGATCAGCGCCACCGCCGTCAGCATCACACTGAACGCGGTCACCAAGCCTGTGCCGAAACGCCGTATGACCCTTTCGCTGATCAGGCTTGACACAATGGTGCCGAATGTCACAACCATCGTCAGCACACCGGCCATAGATACGGGTGCGCCAAGATCGACGCTCATCACCGGCCATGCCGCGCCCAGCAAAGAATCGGGCAGCCCAAGGCTAATGAAAGACATGTAGATGATCACCAGCAATGCTGTCATCATATATAAAATCCATCCTTTGAAATATTTTTCATGATTTGCTCAAGCACAGCGACGATCATGCCCCGCTCGAAGTCCTTTTCAAAGTCCGCCGAAACCGACACATTCACTAGGTATCTCTCACTTAGCAGACGCTGAGTTTGTAATTGGATGGTTCTTGCTTTCGCATCGCTGAAAAAGTCGCCGTATAGTATAAACTGATTGGGCGCGACTATGCGGCAATATATAGCGAGCAGCGCCGCTGTGGCTTCCGTCACAGCCAAATCATCGGCATAATCAAGCTGGGTCCAGTCTACTCCGGGCAGCAAATGACCGATCTCCCCCGCAAAATGATGCGCACCCATATATATCTCTTGGTTCATCACCATACCTGCACCCGGCGGATAGATACGCGGAAAATATATTCCGACGAGGCATGCGCTGTCATCCGCGTGACTGCTGTAATAGCCCTTGACTGCCGCGTTCACATCGTTTAAGAAGACTACAGGAAGATCGTATCTTCGTTTGTAATATGCCATGAACGCATCACCCACCACGCCGCAATAATCGTTTGAGATGATGATGCCCTCTTCCTCGACACCCGGCAGGCCAAAGCCGATGACCGCAATGTTGGGATACGCTTCTATCGCTTTATCAATGTATCCACAAAAGCTGCTCACTTGAACGTCCTCTATTAATACTTCGTCATGGTATACGCATTCTTCGAAAAGGTTCGCCACACGTATATGAATGAGATTGCTATCATTCTTCTGACATCCATAAACCACGAGTGCATGGCGGTAATCTTTGTTATAGATATAAAGCGTGGAAGGGCGGCCGCCGTTTGACGGAACTGTTTCCCCCTCCCTCACCTCACCCATTTCGATCAGTTCAACGAGCAGAGATTTTACCGTAACCACGCTTAAACCCGTCACTTGCGAAAGCTCATATATCGTCGCTTCACGCACCTTGATTAACCAGTCGCGCACAAGTTTCTTATTCAATTCCTTGATCATGGCGGTATTAACTGTCATCGTTTATCCTTTTTAATATACTTTTTAAAAGTCTTTTAATAATATACGATGTGTTCTTTGTTTTGTCAATATTCTCGCCTATCCGATTTTTTTGTAGATAAAGTGTAGGTTTGTCAAACATATTGGACAGTGTATGAAGAAAGATATTCGGTTGGCGAACGCCAACCGAGCGGGCGCATAGGGATCTTGTTTGAACGGTATCGATAGGCTTCAAGCTGGTGCTTGAAGT